>JBJXDS010000377.1:0-4477 GCA_046154525.1 Bacteroidia bacterium | reverse complement strand
GTAATAAAACAATTGGCAAAATTAATTTTATTTAGAGTATTAGGTTTTAAAAATTATTTTTAAAAATCATGATAAAAATCAATATTATCCAATTAATCTAGAATAAAAAATTAGAACCTTTTATTATATTTCCTTAGAATGTAAAGTGTATTAAAAAAATTTAAAAATGTGAGATAATAGCAAAAGGGATCAACAGGGCCTTAACCTGAATTGGTGATGAAGCATAACACTGAATTATGAACCACCTCTTTTCCATGTTGGTTTGATTAAAAATCCGATGTTAGTCCGGGGTCCTTTTGACTCAGTCTATAAAAATGGTGAATCTTATAAAGAATCTAATCTAAAAAAAATTACTTTTGAATCTTTATGCCACAAACCGAAAACTTTTATAAAGACAAAAATATTGCTGTAAATGATGGAAAGGGATTTAAGTTAGGCAACTTAAAAACCAATTATACAGGAGGTTTTAAAAATGAAAATGACGCTGAAAAGAAACTTAAAGCCGATATTGAAGAATTATCAGACTTACAGGAAAAATTGTATGCCAGCGATAAGCATTCCATACTTATTATTTTTCAGGCCATGGATGCCGCAGGCAAAGACAGCACTATAGAACATGTATTAAAAGGTATAAATCCACAAGGATGCCATATCACTTCTTTCAAACGGCCATCGGACAAAGAATTAAGCCATGATTTTTTATGGCGAACAACCAATGAATTGCCCGAAAGGGGAATGATTGGTATTTTTAACCGCTCCTATTATGAAGAGGTGCTCGTAACCAAAGTGCACCCCGAAATAATTTTAGGCCAAACCATCCCCGGCATAACTAAATTAAAACAGATAGATAATGATTTTTGGGACAGGCGTTATCATTCTATTAGGCAACATGAAAAACATTTAATTGAAAACGGATATATAATTTTAAAGTTTTTTTTAAACGTTTCGAAAGAAGAGCAGAAAAACAGATTTTTAGACAGGATAAACGACCCAGCAAAAAACTGGAAATTTCAATACACCGATATTAAGGAGCGTGAATTCTGGGATATGTATATGAGTGCTTATGAAAAGGCCATTAAAGAAACTGCAACAGAAGATGCTCCCTGGTTTGTAATACCAGCAGATAATAAATGGTTCATGCGAACGGCAGTTTGTGATATAATTTTAAACACTCTGGAGCAACTGAATTTAAAATTTCCAGACCCTAACCTTGAACAAAAACAACAACTGGCCGAGGCTAAAAATATTTTAACAAGTTTTAAATAATTAATACAAAAAAATAGATGAAGAAAATATTTAAGGTTTTAATTTTGCTCACGGCTTTTTATAAAGCCCAAAGTCAGGGCTGCAGTGATGCAGGTTTTTGCACGGCAGGAAGTATAAAACCAACCTCTGCCAACCAAATTGACAATAGTTTTGGTTTTACTCTAGGTTATGGCCTTGGCGAACAAAAAACACATGTTATTACTCCTCAGTTTGAACCTCAAATTAAAGTAAGTAGTAAAAGTATGGTTCAAGCAAAAATACCTTTTGTTTTTATAAATGGTAAGGTTGGAAGTGTAAAAGGATTTGGTGATGTGGTATTGACCTACAATTATCTGATGGATTCTACATTTAAAAATCCTGTAACTTTAACTTTTGGAACCCGAATAGCTACTGGTACTTCGGCACTAAAAGCCAAAAACATACCTTTACCAATGCCTTATCAGGTTAGTTTAGGTACCACTGATCTTATTTTAGGTGCTAAAATGCAGTTAAAAAAAGGATTTAGTATTTCGGTTGGTTGTCAACTCCCCATGTTCAATAAAAATCAAAATGGATTTGATTCAGCATCTTTTAAACTAGTTAGAGAAAAAGGGTTGGAAAATGGAATAATAAATGACGAAGAAAATTATTTTATTTCATCACAACTTAAGCGTAAAGCGGATATTTTATTGAGAGTGGATAGGATATTTAAAATAAAAAGCGATATGTTGAGCATCGGGCTTTTACCAATTTATCATTTGGGAAATGACAAAGTAGAGTTAAACAACCAAACCATTGAAATTGAAAATTCAAGGGGTTTAACGCTTAATTTTAACTGTGGATTTTATCATAAATGGGGTAATAATTTGGAGCTGTCGGCAGTTTTTGCAGCACCACTTATTGTAAGGGAAAGCCGTCCAGATGGCCTTACAAGGGCGGTAGTTTTTGTAACTGGAATAAGGTATTATTTATAATATGATTAATTCAAACTAAAAAATATTATGATGGAAATCAATAAATATTATGTCCATTTATTGATATATATCAATCATTAATTTGAATTAATGAAATTAACTTTGCACTTAATGAATAAGGTATTTCTGTTTTTTCTTTTTGCATTTCTTGCATTTTGTTCCATTCAGTCATGCAAGCACAATCCTTCTGATATTATACCAAATATAATTGATACAACAATTAATGATACCACAAAAGGGAAACGGCCATGCAATCCAGATACGGTATATTATATCCGCGATATACAACCTATTTTTACAATGTATTGCGCGGGATCGGGTTGCCATAGTGGTTCCAGACCTGAAAAGGATATTGACCTTACAACCTATACAAAGGCACTTGGGAGTGGTAAAATTAAACCCTACAATTCAGCAGGTTCCAAGGTTTACCAATCTATAATTGATCCAGATCCGGGTGATAGAATGCCAGCTTCTGCTGCCTTATCAGCAGATAAAATTGCATTAATTAAAAAATGGATAGATCAGGGAGCAAAAGACCTTATATGTGACGATATTTCAAAACCATGCGACACCACAAATGTAACCTACTCAAAAACCATTGTGCCTATATTAACCGCTAATTGCACCGGCTGCCATGGGCTTAGCGGAGGGGTAACGCTTACAAGCTATTCAGGGGTAAAAAACGTAGTTAATAATGGTAAACTTTGGAATGCCATAAATCATTTGGCTGGGCCTACCAAGGCAATGCCAAACAGCACAACAAAACTAAGCAATTGCAACTTGCGTCAGATTAAAATATGGATAGAGGCAGGGGCACCCCAAAATTAAAACTAATTGGAATGATAGTTGTTTAATAGAAATTGAATGAAAATAATTAAAATAATAAGTTTACTGCTGATTGCATTCATGGGTTTTCAATCCTGCTATTATGATGTGGAAGAAGAATTGTACCCTACAAAAACAGGATGCGATACAAGTAATGTTACCCTATTGGTTAAAGTAAAACCAATTCTACAGAAATCGTGTTATACCTGTCATGCACAGGCCAATTTTGCAACACTTGGAGCTGGCATAAATTTAGAAAGTTACCCTGGAATTAAAACCCAGGTGGATAATGGAAAATTATTAAAATCTATAAATCACGCTGCAGGTGCTTCGGCCATGCCAAAAGGCAGTACACTGAAAATAGATGCCTGTGAAATAAAAATTATTGAAAAATGGGTAAGAAACGGGGCATTAGATAACTAATTAAAAAAAAATGAAACTGCGAATTATTCTCGCCATTATTATTCTTGGTGCCATTGGGGTAATAGCCAATTATATGTGGAACAAGCCACCTAGAAATATAGCTGCTGCCAAGGAAGATTTTATTTTATCGGCTTCTGATTTTAATAAAGAGTATACGATTGACGAAAACGCCGCAAATACAAAATACCTTGAAAAGGTAATTGCAGTGAAAGGAACTGTTTTTGAAATTCAACTTGAAAATGAAGATGAGCCCACGGTAGCTTTAGCCACTGACGAAGAAGGAACAACCATTTTATGCGGTTTTAAAAAAGAACTTTTGCCGGAGGTAAAAAAATTGAACCCCGGTGATAAAATAAAAGTAAAAGGTAAGTGCGATGGAAAAGGAATGTTTGGCATTGTAATTACGCAATGCAGTTTGATAAAATAGAAATAACAATTTAAACAAAAATTAAAAAATGAAATTTAAATCAAAAATTATTCTTTTAGCTGGCTTATTTGCTATAGCCTCGGGATTTACAATTAAGGTAACCGCCGACAAGTTTATGACCAAAAATGGCAAAGTTACTTTCTTTTCACACACCGATATGGAAGATATTAAAGCCGATAACAACAAAGTTTCCAGCGTATTAGATACCAAAACTGGAAAAATGGCAATAGAGGTTCTTATAAAATCTTTCGTATTTAAAAAGGCACTTATGGAAGAGCACTTTAATGAAAACTATATGGAATCTACTAAATTTCCGAAAGCTAAATTTGATGGAAAAATAGACGATCTAAAAACCTTAAATTTTGCAAAAGATGGAACTTATAAATCTACCGTAAGTGGAAACCTTACCATGAAAGATAAAACCAATGCCGTAAAAACAACAGGAACTTTTACTGTGAAGGATGGAAAAGTAAATGGAAAAGCTACTTTTAAGGTGAAACCAGCCGACTACAACATTGTGATACCAGCTGTGGTAAAAGAAAAAATTGCGAAGGAAGTAGAAATTACAGTTGATTTGGATTAC
>JBJXDS010000376.1:0-4555 GCA_046154525.1 Bacteroidia bacterium | reverse complement strand
GGTTTAATTATCTCATTCGGGGTTTTACTATTATGGATTATTCTCCCATTTTTTATTTCTCTCACAAAATTTAAACATAAAGACCTATGATAATTAAAGACATTTTGAACCAATTAGAGGGCTCTGTTAATCCAGTTGCTAAAGCCATTCATAGTGGTGAAAATTTTAAAGTATTAGGAATTGGATTTAAAAAAGGAATGGTAATGAAAGAACATATCAGCAAATTGCCAGCGAGGCTTACTGTTTTATCCGGGAACATTATTTATATACAGGGAATGAGTGAAACATCCCTGTTACAATATGATAATATTGATATTCCCGTTAATGAAAAGCATTCGTTATTAGCTATGGAAGACAGTTTGTGCGTGTTAACTCAGGGATGAAAAGTCTAAAGTAAAATTCATAGGATTTAATGGAAAATAATAAACAGCGAACCCTTGCCGAACCATTCCGGATTAAAATGGTGGAGCCGCTTAAAATTACAACGGAAGAATACCGCATTAATACTTTAAAAAATGCTGGATACAATCCCTTCTTGCTGAAAGCCGATGATGTGTTTATTGATTTTCTTACCGATAGCGGAACCGGGGCTATGAGTGATAAGCAATGGGCTGGAATAATGATGGGCGACGAGAGTTATGCCGGAGCAAAAAGTTGGGAACATTTAGAAATGGTGGTTATGGATTTAACAGGCATGCCTTATATTTTGCCAACCCACCAGGGTAGGGCCGCTGAAAGAATCCTGTATGGAATACTCGGGGGAAAAGATAAGATATTTATAAGCAATACACATTTTGATACCACCCGTGCAAATATTGAATTTACAGGTGCCACTGCCATTGACGTGATGCCTGATGAGGCAAACGATCCGTGTTTATATCTTCCATTCAAGGGAAATATCGACCTTATTAAAGTTGAAAAGTTGATAAAGCATTATGGTAATAAAAAAATTGCCGCCATAATTATTACAGTTACCAATAACTCAGCTGGGGGCCAACCGGTAAGTATGGAAAATGTTAAAGCCTTACGAAAATTGTGTGATGAAAATGGATTGCTCCTGGTTATAGACGGTTGCCGGATAGCGGAGAATTCTTACTTTATAAGGCATCGCGAAAAAGGATATGAAAACCACAGTTATGTAGAAATTGCCAAAGAAATGCTTCGCTTGGGTGATGCATTTATTATGAGTGCAAAAAAAGATGGATTGGTAAATATTGGCGGTTTGCTCACTCTTAAAAACGAAGCCTTATCCATGAAATGTAAAAATCTTTTAATTATTTCGGAGGGGTTTACCACCTACGGCGGCCTTGCTGGAAGGGATATGGAAGCTCTATCTATCGGATTAAAAGAAGTGTTTGATGCCGATTATCTTCATTACCGCATACAAAGTGTAGCTTATTTAGGTGAACACCTTCGAAATAAAGGAGTACCGGTAGTATGGCCAATTGGCGGCCATGCCGTATATATTGATGCTAAAAAATTATATCCAAAAATAGCGGTTGGACAATACCCGGGGCAGGCTTTGGTTTGCGATCTTTATACCAAAGGCGGCATCCGTTGTGTGGAGATTGGAAGCGTTATGTTTGGTAAGAATGATAAAAACGGGAAGCTTATTCCGGCGGCTAATGAATTGGTTCGGCTTGCTATTCCCCGCAGGGTCTACACCCAAAGCCATATTGATTATGTAGTGGATGTATTTGATGATATACTGGAATTGACAAACCAGGATAAGGGGTATAAAATAACTTACGAACCCCCTTTTCTAAGACACTTCACGGCAAAGTTTGATAAACTATGAACTTAAGGCCAAGACATATATTTTTCATTCTATCTTTTTCATTTCTTATATATTCATTATTAATATATGTTCATCCTTCAGGAGAGAAGGAAATAAATTTCAATATAAAAAAAGCTTCAGAAGGACGAATTGTCTGGCAAAAATATAATTGTCAAAGTTGCCATCAGTTGTATGGTTTGGGTGGATATTTAGGTCCTGATTTAACCAACATTTATTCGAATCCTACAAAAGGGGAGGCTGTTATACGAGCGTTGATAAAGTCGGGTGTTATGCAAATGCCCGCTTGTAATATTTCAGAGTTTGAACTTGATAAATTGGTTGAATTTTTAAAATCGGTGGATGCTAGTGGAAAATCAGATCCAAGGAATTTTAATATTACCCCAACAGGGATGATAGAAAGGAATGAAAAAAAATAGCTTAAATATTGGAAACCTTTTTTTATTAACAGCATTATGTATGTTATTGATTGGGTTATGCTTTGGTTTATTAGCTTCACTAAGTTATTTGTTTCCCAATTTTCTTAAAGAAAGGCTTGGTTTTATTTCACTAAGACCTTTGCATGTTTCTTCAGTAATGTTTTGGATTATTTTAGGAGGTACGGGTTGTATATATAGTGCCTTGAAAATTTATACGCAAAAGGAAATAAATATTCGTTTTGCCAAAATACATTGGAGCTTATGGATTATTGCTATTGGAGGTATTTTTTATTCGTATTTTACCCAAAACTTTGGGGGCCGCGAGTATTGGGAATTTAATCCGATATGGGCTCTCCCCATTGTTTTTGCATGGATTTTTTTCTTGTTAAACTTTGTTCAGATAGTCAGAAAAATTAAGGAATGGCCGGTATATATATGGATGTGGCTTACTGGAATCGTATTTTTCCTTTTTACTTTTATTGAAAATTATTTATGGGTAATCCCCTATTTCCGTGAACATTTTATAACCGATATGACCATTCAATGGAAAGTTAATGGCTCCTTGGTTGGTTCCTGGAATCAAATATTATACGGAACAGCCTTTTTCCTTATGGACAGGATTGAAAACTCTAATAATGTAGGCCGGAGTAAATTGGCCTTTGGGATGTTTTTTCTTGGGTTGATTAATCTAATGTTTAATTGGGGGCATCATATTTACACTTTACCCACGGCATCCTATATCCGCTATATTGGCTATGCTGTGAGCATGACCGAATGGGTATTTTTTATCAAAATTATCTATACATGGAAACAAAGCATTAACACTATTCAAAAAAATTACCACTATTTTCCTTATCGTTTTATAATGGCAGCCGACATTTGGGTTTTTTTAAATATGGGGCAGGCAATTTTAATGTCTATACCTGCTATAAATATATATACCCACGGAACTCATGTAACAGTGGCGCATGCTATGGGAACAACTATTGGGATTAACAGCATGATACTTTTTGCGGCCTGTTTTGAATTTCTCAATTATAAGAAAGCTTCTGATAAACCTAATTCCAAAATTTTGACCTGGTCGTTTTGGGTATTGCAGGCAAGTTTACTTATTTTTTGGTTATCTCTAAATATGGCAGGTATTAAAAAAGCTATTTGGCAAATGAGTGAAAACCAAACGAGCTATTCCAAAATGATGGACTCTTTGTATCCATATTTTACTTCCTTCTTTGCAGCAGGAGTATGTTTGACAATTTCAATAGCAATTTTGGCGGTATTTCTCATATGTAACAAAAAAACCACATAAGCCTACAGATATTTAAGGATTCACAACTTGTCCCTCCAAAAAGCACAGATAGTTTTATCTATATACCTATGTGGTTCAATCCTAATAATTATTGAAACACCTATTACTTTGGTAATAGTACCTCATCAATTACATGGATAATGCCATTGGCAGTAGGTATGGTAGCAATGATGGTGGCTTTACCATTCACCATTACTTTATCGCCTACTTTGGTTATTTTTATACTGGCACCATTTACTGTCTGATATTCCTGACCTTCATTCATATATTCAATTTTTAAATTACCAACATAAGTATGATATTCTAAAATTCCCTGTAAATCGGCCTTTTTTTCCGGCTTAAGAAGTCCTTCTACAGTTCCAGCAGGCAATTTATCGAAAGCTGCATTGGTTGGAGCAAATACAGTAAACGGACCTGCATTACTTAAGGCATCTACAAGTTCTGCTGCTTTTACTGCCGCTACCAGGGTAGTGTGGTCCTTGCTTCCAGAAGCGACCTGAACAATATTAGGTGCTGAGGTTTCGTCTTTAACACCCGATTGACCAACACTTTGTTCAGTGGATGTAGCATCATCATTGGCTTGCTGTTCGGTAGTGCCTGAATTGCATGAAGCTAAAAACAAGCCTGCAATTAATGTAAAAAATGAAATTTTGTTTTGCATAGTTTTATATTTTGATGGCAAAACTAAGTAAGTAAAAATTAAGGAAATATGACCTAAATCATAAGCAATAATTTAGGAACAATGACCTTAATCATAAGCACAAATCAATAAATCCTAGGTTTCACAAATTGACCAATTATAAGCAAGGTTATACCTGAAAACACAATAATGGATGCACTAAATAAAAGCCCATTTACATGTGGAACCACAAGGTAACTTAATGATGCAACCCCTTGCACACCTAAAATAAGTTCATTGATATAAACGCCTGAAACGGTAAGAACCAAACCTGCTGAAGAAACTCTGTTAACTGAAATTAGTTTGTTTGTGTGAAAATGAATTAGCAAGAAAATTGAAATTATGACTAACAATAT
>JBJXDS010000375.1:0-4300 GCA_046154525.1 Bacteroidia bacterium | reverse complement strand
GATTTTTATTTTTTAAAAAACCATGCAATATTATTTTTAATCTAAACGATTACTGGCGCGAACTCTACGAAGAACTGTTTACAGGAATTTTTGCCTGTTTCGAAATCCAATTTGAGATGAAGCCTTCAAAATCATAATGTCATTTTAAACTCATAATGCTAAGAAAAGAATTCTTTAAAAAGTAATTAAATCCATTCGAATATATTTGTGGTACCTCTCATTCAAGTATAAAAAACTAACATAACACATGAAAATTGCAAAATTATTTACTGCGCTAGTCATTCCAGTATTTTCTTTCATTGGCACTAATGCACAAACAGCCTGCCTTGTAGCTGATTATCCATTAAATGGAAATGCCACCGATGTACATGCTGCCAATAATGGCACATTATACGGTCCTACCCCAACCAAAGATAGATTTGGGCGAGCCAATTCAGCCATGCAGTTTAATGGAAGCAGTGATTGGGTTAAATTGGGGACAGATGCCGATTTTCAAAAGAGAACAATAAGTTTATGGTTCAAAGCCGATACATTTCTCACAGGTGGAAGTTATGGCCACGTGTTCAGTACCGATAATGCAAACATGCAGTTTGGTGCCTGTGGTTTTACGCTCGACAACACGAGTGGTACCAATCGCATAAATTTGGGACTTGGCGCCAATGTTAAACGATATACTTCCAATGTAAAAAAAGGCACTTGGTATCATTGTGCCATCGTGGCCAACACATCTCAAATTAAATATTATATCAATGGGCAGTTATTTGATTCTGCCACCAATAACAGCACACTTCATTCAAACGATGGCAATACTAAAGCGCTTCTTGGAAGCAGCCGCAAAATAGACCGATTTTTTAAAGGAGCTATCGATGATGTCAAAATATTCGATTGCGCCTTGAGCAATGCCGAAATAAATGCACTTTATATGCTTCAGATTGTTTGCCCGGTAGCAACCTACCCTTTTGATGGCGATGCCAAAGATGCAAGTGTAAATAAAAAGGATGCTACCTTATACGGCACCTCATACACCAAAGACCGGACAGGTAAATCAAACAGTGCTATCTATTTTAATGGTACAAGCGATTGGGTGCAATTGGGTACGGATGCCGATTTTCAAGAACGAACTATCAGTTTATGGTTTAAAGCCGACACATTTTTAACGGGTGGCAGTTATGGCCATGTGTTCAGCACCGATAATGCAAACTTTCAATATGGAGCTTGCGGTATTACGCTTGACAATTCGGGCGGTTCCAACCGTATAAATCTGGGTATAGGTGCCAATGTAAAACGCTACACTAACAATGTAAAGAAAGACATTTGGTATCATTGTGCCATTGTTGCCAATACCTCTCAAATTAAATATTATATCAACGGGCAATTATTTGATTCTGCCGCTAATAACAGCACATTACATTCAAACGATGGGGACCCAAAGGCACACTTAGGAAGCAGCAGAAAAACGGACCGCTTTTTTAAAGGCGCTATTGATGAAGTCAGGATTTCATCTTGTGCCTTGAGCAAAGCGGAAATAAGCCAACTATATACTTTATCAACTCGTCAGATACTCGTTACTGCCAAAGAATTTAAAGCGTATCCGAACCCAGCCAATAATGAATTATCCATCGAGATAAAAGGAAATGATACCAAAAGGAGTTTGGATATTTATAACATGCAGGGACAAAAAGTTATGGAATTTCAGCTTGAAAAATCAAAATCAACCATAAACGTTGCCCTATTGGAAGCAGGGATTTATACCCTGGTTTTGACTGATAACCTCGGAACTTCTACTTGTAAGTTTTTAAAGAAATAACAATTTATTTCTTAGCAGTAAAAATATGGATAAGAAATTGACCAGATAGTTATTAACGTTATTTTAATAATTATTACTCTTTTATAAATCTTCTCACCTCTGTTATATTATCAGATTTGTACAGCAAATAATAAATCCCCTTGCTAAAAAGGCTAAGGTTAATTTCTGTTTTATTCTCTGCAATATTTTTCATAAATAGCAATTTGCCAATAGAATTATACACCGAAATAGTACTGTTCTGTTGGTATACAGGACATTCAATATACAATAAACCACTTACAGGATTTGGATAAAAAATAATAGAGGTTTTTTCCTTTCTTATAACATTAACAACAGTTGGACTATAACTCCAAAAATCTGTCAGCGTTGAACTGGCAGATTGTCCAGTTCCTATATAGCCAACATTATTGATGCTAAAACTTATAGCCGCATGCCTTCCAGTAAAAGAATTTGGTACGCTATCCATTTTAGCCCATGAATTAGTTGACTGGTGATATACATATATGTCGTTCGATTTCTTAGTAAAATCATAGCCAGTTCCAATATATGCATTTTTATCAGCCACAAAACTAACTACACGCATAATTGGAGAACCAGGTAAATCGGTAATTTTTGTCCAGCTGTTGGTAGATGGCAAATATTTCCAAATATCATTAGTGGCGGTTGAACCCGTATTTAAACCCGTCCCAATGTAACCAATATTTCCTAATGCAAAACCAACGGCATGCGCTCTACTACCACCAGGAAAGTTAGTTTTTTGTAACCATTTATCTGTTGAGGGAACATACATCCAGAAATCTGATAAATAGGGAGGGCCACCATTTGAGCCGGTGCCAATATAAGCCGTATCATTTATCACAAAACAACTAGCTCCATACCTCGCTTTACCAGAAAAACTAGCCTTTTTTGTCCATTTATCAGTACTTGGTGTATATTCCCACAAATCGTTTTGCGAAACGCCTTTACTATTCTCTCCTAAACAAATATACCCCTTTCCATTGGCTGAAAAAGCTGTTGCAGCATAACTTCCCCCACCAGGATAATTTGATTTTTGAGTCCACTTATTAGAGGAAGGGTCGTATTCCCAAAAATCATAAAGCCTTGTTCCGTTTTTATTTTCACCCAAACCAACATAACCTTTCCCATCAATTGAAAAACTAACTGCTACATACCTTTCATCACCCCCAACCGAGGTTTTTTGAGACCATGACTTTTGTGCAACTAGCATTGAGTTTAAAAATAAGAGACTGATAATGGTAAAAAATATATTTTTCATTTTTGCTTTGATTATATCTATTGCAAGTTTATACATTTAATTTTTCAAAAACCAATTATTAATTTTTTGCATTTGGCGGTATCATAAAATCTACTTGCTTTTTTAATTTGATAACCTAATAATAGCTTTATTTTTGCTACCCAATGGGTCTTATTATCCGCCAATCATTAAAAGCATCAATTTCTAATTATGTAGGACTTATAATTGGGTATGTAAATATTCTTATTCTTATGCCAAAGGTTTTTGAGCCTGAGCAGGTGGGGATAAGCCGATTTGTAATTGATATTTCAGGGGTATTAGCCGGGTTTGCAAGTTTAGGGCTTGTATTTAGCATGAGCAGGTTTTTTCCTAAATTTAAGGAGAAAAATGGTGCCAATCATCATGGTTTTACATTTTGGGTTTACTCCATACCACTTTTAGGAATTGTTCTGCTTTCGATAGTTTTATTAATTTGTGGCCCCTCTATTATCAACCTTTTAAAAAATGGAGGTTCCAATACCACCAATTATATACACATAATTATTCCGTTAACCCTTATCATGGTTTTTACTTTGGTTACCGAGCAATATTGTGCCCAATTTGGGCGTATAGTTGTTGTTAATGTGGTTAGAGAAAATGGGTTAAGACTTATTAATTTAATTTTGATACTATTGGCTGGTGCTGGCATCTTAACCTTTAATGAATTTATTGTTTACTTGTTGGTTTCTTATTTGGCAGTATTGATAGTTGATGTTATTTATTTATTCTCTATAAATCCTTTGTCATTTAAGCCCGATTTTAAATTTATTGAAAATAATAAATTAATAAGGAATGATTTCTTAGCCTTTACTGGGATTACATTATTGGGCAGCATTGGGCCTCTTATCATAACCCGTTCCGATTATTTTTCGGTAGGAATAGAAGGAGGAGATAAGCTATTGGGAATTTATTCTACAGCATTAAGTATTGCTATTATGACAGAGCTACCCAAAAGGGTGATAATGCCCATTATTCAACCCATTATTTCTCATTTAATCCATGATCAAAAATGGGAGGAATTAAAAAAAGTGGTAGCAAAAGGAAGTATCAATCAGGTGCTCATTGGAATGTTTATTCTTTTGGGATTGTGGTTTAATGCGGATTCTATTTATTCATTAATGCCTAATGGTAACATTTATAAGGCTGGTAAATTTGTTATACTAATTCTTGGGATAGGAAAATTATTTGAGCTGTTTTCA
>JBJXDS010000374.1:0-7256 GCA_046154525.1 Bacteroidia bacterium | reverse complement strand
CATTTTCTAGAGGGGCTATAGATATAAAACTTACGAATTCAGTTTTATATCTATACAATAAACCTTGGGTTATCACTAATCAAAACAAATTACATTATGCATCATCCAATCTTACAATTGATAGTTTCATAATATCTAACGAAAACCAATCCATTGCCATTAATGGGATGGCCGGAGAAAAAACATTTGATAAATTAAATATAAGTATTACAAATTTTGATTTGGCCGAAACTCAACCAATTTTAAAAAAATGGAACATCGAACTTGAAGGTATAATTAATGGAAAATTAACATTGGATGGCGCCAACCATAGGCCCCTGGTTGAATCGAGCATAACTATAGAAAATCTGGCCTATAATAAAGATTCGATTGGTGATGTTGTTTTAAATTCACATTCCAACGGTAACCTTTACAAAATGGATATTGATGGCCATATAAAAAATGGGCTTATAAATGATTTGGCCATTAATGGAAATATTGATCTTACCGCTGGAAAAGACAGAATTGATTTGGTATGTGAATTAAAGGAAAGTAATATTAAACCATTTGAAATGTTTACAGAAGGTTTGTTTTCCGATATTTCAGGTTTGGCCAATGGGGTTATTAATATAAAAGGTACCTTGTCAAGGCCAGATATTGATGGAAGTATTGAAATTAAATCTGTAAAATTATTTATGGATTATTTGGGTTTGCCACTTAGGGTAGATGCTGCAACTATAAAAATTGACGAAAAAAAAATAGATTTAGGCACCTTTGCTGTTTATGACAAGTACGGATCTAAAGCCAAAGCCGGTGGAAAAATTTATCACAAAAATTTTGATAATCTTAGGTTCGACATTTTTATGAAAGAGCTTAATAATTTTAACTGTATGGAGCTTTCCGAGTTTCAGGGGGATATGTTTTTTGGTACCGCTTATGTGGATGGTAATATGAAAGTTACAGGCCCAATTGACGAGCTCTATCTCAATATAAATGCCAAAACTCGTCCAAGAACAATTATATCATTGCCGCTTACCAGCACAAATGAAAATGCAGGCCCTGAATTTATAAAAATTGTGGATTTAAGGGCTGATGCCCCAATTACACAATTAAAAAAATTGAGTGGTATAACCATGGATTTTAATTTTGATATTACCGAGGATGCAGTTATAAAGTTAATATTTGATGAAAAATTTAATGATGTGATGACCGGAACAGGTAATGGAAATATAAAAATGGAGCTTAACACTTTTGGCAATTTTGAAATGTATGGATACTATATTATTGAAAAAGGAGGATATAATTTTACAGCCTTAAGTAATCTGGTAAATGCTAAGCTTAAGGTAAAAAGGGGGAGTAAAATAGTATGGAATGGCGACCCTCTTAATGCCTTGGTAGATATAGTAGCTATAACCACTATTCGGGCTGATCCTTCAATAATTTTACCTGCTACCTCCGCCTCTGCTCAATCCACATCTTCAGTAGCGGTGGATTGTGAAATTTATATGAAGGACGAACTGTTTAAACCAGATATAAAACTTGGAATAAATCTTTCAAAGGATAATCAGGCTGGTTTGTTTGGTAATTCTGATATTAGTAATGCTATTAATCAAATAAAAGCCGATCAGGAGGAAACCAATAAACAGTTTATAAACCTTTTGGTGTTCGGTTCATTTGCACCAATTAATTCGGCTGTAACGGCCGCGGACATGAATGTTTCCAACACGTTTGAAAACAGCATGGGTGCTTTCATCTCAAGCCAGGTAAATAACTGGTTAAGACAAATAAATCCTAACTGGGAATTGGATGTAGACTATCAAAGGGCTACCAATAAGGAAACCAATAACCAAATAATGGTATCGCTAAAACGAAAACTGTATAACGATAAGGTTGAAATTGGAGGAGCTTATGGAAAAGCTGGCAACCAGTCATTTGATGCCAATATTAGTTACAGAATAAACCCCAGGTTAAGGGTAATGCAATTTAATACAAGAGGGAATGACCCTACAAGTGTAAACAATAAACCCGTGAATACTTCAGGATTAGGATTTTATTATCGCAGAGAATTCGATTATTTTTTTCCAAAATGGAAGAAAAAGTTATACGATAGGAAACACAATAAAATAAGTAAGAATTAACTCACCCTGCTCCAATCCCCTTTTACCCGTTTCAATTGCTCAAACCAGTTTCGCAATCTTATATTTTCGGGTTTCATTAATAAAGGGTCATCTTTTAAAAGTTCATCGGCAGCCATACGAGTTTTAATTAATAAATCCTCGTCTTTAATTAAATCTGCAATTTTTAAATCTAATAATCCACTTTGTTGTGTTCCCAATAAATCGCCGGGGCCACGAAGCTTTAAATCTAAATTGGCTATTTCAAATCCATCGGTAGTATCCAGCATGGCTTTAATTCGTTCACGGGCTACTTGCCCCAGTTTTACAGAAGATAATAAAATGCAGTAGGATTGCTCGGCTCCGCGGCCAACCCTTCCCCGCAACTGATGCAATTGTGAAAGCCCAAAGCGTTCCGAATTTTCAATTACCATTACACTGGCATTAGGTACATTTACCCCCACTTCAATCACTGTGGTGCTAACCAGCATATTTAGGTCGCCTTTTTTAAAAGCGTTCATCACTATGTCTTTATCCTTTGCTTTCATTTTTCCATGAACCATACCAATTTTATAGCTAGTTTCCGGGAACACCTGCTTTAGTTTATGAAATCCATCCAGTAAATTTTGATAATCCAAAGTTTCCGATTCCTGAATTAAAGGATAAACATAATATGCCTGGCGGCCATTGGCAATTTCCGATTTTAAAAAATCAAAAATTTCGTGGCGCCTGGTTTCAAAGCGATGAACGGTTTTTATAGCTTTTCGGCCTTCGGGCATTTGGTCAATTTTCGACACATCCAAATCACCGTAAACCGTCATAGCCAACGTTCGGGGAATTGGTGTGGCCGTCATTACCAATACATGCGGTGGGGTGTCGTGCTTGTTCCAAAGTTTGGCTCGCTGGGCTACCCCAAACCTGTGTTGTTCATCAATTATTACCAATCCCGGATTTTTAAAAACCACATCGTTTTCAATCAAGGCATGGGTTCCTACCATTATATCAATTTGCCCTTCAATTAATTGTTCCAGTATTTTAGCCTTTTTAGCTTTTTTTGTGTTGCTTGTTAATATTTCTATCCGTAAACCCAAACCTGAAACCAGTTGACCAATACTTTCAAAATGCTGATTGGCCAATATTTCGGTTGGGGCCATAATGGCGGCCTGAGTTCCGTTATCCAGAGCGATAAGCATCGAAAGTAAAGCCACAATCGTTTTCCCACTTCCTACATCCCCTTGCAATAGGCGATTCATTTGCTTACCAGTGGCCATATCGGCCCGTATTTCTTTTAGCACCTTTTTTTGAGCATCGGTTAGTTCAAAGGGCAAATGACTTTTATAAAAACTATTAAAATTATAATCAATTTTTCTAAACACAAATCCTTTTACATCCCGTTTCCGCTTGTTTTTAAGTCCGGCAATTTTTACGTTTAAAAAAAACAGTTCTTCAAATTTAAACCGCATTTGGCCAGCGGCAAACTCATTATTTGTTTCAGGCAAATGAACTATACGGTAGGCTTTTTGCCTTGATTCCAATTGATACTTGGTTAATATATAATCGGGTAAAACTTCCTCAACTGCCAACGCCTTATTTTCAAAAAGCACCTGAATCATTCTATAAATTGCTTTCGAATCTATCCGGCTATTTTTTAATTTTTCGGTTAGGTTATAAACCGGCTGCATCCCTCTGGGAGGTTTATTATTTTCTATCCATTCCACCTCAGGGTGAACCATATTTAAGGAATGAACAAACAAGGAAGGCTTGCCAAAAATTATACAGGTTTTATTGAGAACTAAGGAATCTTTAATCCATTTAATATTTTTAAACCAAACCAATTCTATTTCTCCAGTTTGGTCTTCAAACCTACCTGAAAGCCTTTTGCCACGGCCTTCCCCAATTTCATTAAATTCAGTAATCTTGCCTTTTAGCTGAACAAAAGGCATGTCTTCGTTCAGTTGGCTTATGGTAAAAAATTTGGATCTATCCACGTACCGAAACGGAAAATGATTCAACAAATCACCAAATGTAAAAATACCCAATTCAGTTTTTAATACCTCCCCCTTCAAAGGGCCAACGCCTTTCAAATATTCGATGGGAGTATGGAGGAACTGGTTTTGCATTTTTTATTTAATTGGAATACTGATGATGCAGGTTGTTTATGATTAGGTATGATTAATAATTTTTACCATGGGGTTGGATTCACTATTTTAACTCTTTAAACTCAACTTCCTTATATTCTCTTCCCTCTTTTAAAATTTTATAGTGAAGAGTGCCAAGAATAGTATCATCCTTACTAGTGGTGCAATCTAAGACTTTAGCATAGAGATACAGGGTATCTTTCGAAAATTCATAACCACCATCATAGTTCAATTTTTTTTTAACAAAAATATTTACATCTGCAATTATTGTATCCAAGTTTGAATTAATATTAATTTTATTGGCATTAATCCACAAATCCCCAAACTTTAAGGTCTTACCTCCGCTGCTGTCATTGAAATATTCTTCTATCTTATTAGGTTGAACATAAAATTCAACCAATCCTTTTTTTAACTCCAAAGGAATTATATTTTCATTTTTACAAGAACTAATTAAAATTATTAATAAAATTGTTAATTGGAAAATCTTATCATTTTTTTTCATAATGATCTGTGTCATCAGTGTTCCCATTTTCTAAAGTATCTTATGCAACAAAGCCGTAAACTCCATCAGCCAGGCCACACCCAAATGTACAATAATTCCTCCAGCAACAGAGCCGGTTCGAATGGCCAATATTCCTAAGATAGTTCCTCCAAAAAAAGAACTGATAGTTTCGCCCAAAGGTTTTCCAAAATGAATGCTAACATAAAAACAAGCCATAGGTAGCAAACATCCCCATCCAAAATGGCGATAGAAAGCCAACAACAAAAACCCTCTGAAAAAATATTCAATAAAAATAAAATCAAACCCATAAAAAAGTTCATAGATGAAAAAATATTTTCTATCTCCGGGGTTATCAATCGTTAATTCCCCTATTGAAAATCCTTGAGGATATTGATTTAAAAAATCCCCCTGATATGAAGCCAAAATTACCAATGGTAGCATAATAGCTAGCATAATAAGATAGGGTTTGGTATCATAATTTTTAAGGGTAAATCCATAAAATGGCATTTTATTTTTATCCGTTATCCACCAATAAATTAGCACTGGGAATACAATAGCCATATCCCTTAGTAATACGACAACAGACTTGCAATAAAAAAAAGCAGTCCTACCGGTAGGTAATATCGAATAAATTTGAGTACTAAAGTAATGGACAAGTGAACGCAAGCTAAAAACGGCTGGAGCAAATAAAAGTAAAAACCAAAAAAGAGGCTTTTGCCAAATAACCCAATCTTTATAAAATAAGCTGTAAAGCAAATACCCGGATGAAAAAGGAATTAAAAAAACGAGGTAGTGAATTAAAAATTCGGTTAAGGTATTATTATATTTTGATTCTAGTTGGGTGGTAATATCGTAATGGTATTCAATAAAAACATACCCCGCCATGAAAACCAAAATACTCACCAAAAACAACGGTTTTAATTCATTAGATAAATACTCCTTAAGGAAACTGATTATTTTTTTCAAACTAAGATAGTAAGCCTTTCGAAAACAGTAAAAACTAAAATTTCTCTAAAACCAAGTGCGACGACGATACCTCCCGACCCATTTCATAAATGGTTTCGGTTACATCAATATCATGGAGCCGCTTTTCCTGGATCAGGCTTAGGGCTTCATTTATCGAACAGGCATTATCCAAAAAATTTATTCCTCCCAAATCCCCTTCAAGCCATTTGCCCTGCTTGTATCCATCGGCATACTCACCTATGGCTTTCAGGTTGCCATCGGGATCATAAAATCGCCAAAGCCCGGTTCTGTTTCCATAAGTTACCTGACCCATAAAATGTTTGTGGCCATTGAGGTGGTAATCGGTTACAGGGCCGGTTTGTTTTTTTAAAAGTGAGTCTCCTGTTTCACTCAAAAAATTCAAATAATAAACATCTTCATAGGCTATTTCTACTTCCTGGCTACACTGGTAGCTAAGTTCTTCATCCAATATCAAGCCTTCCATCATTTTTTTACCACTTGGATAATAGCCTGTTATTTTACCTCTGTACCAAACAGTTTGCATGGTGCTGCTATCCACTCCGGCCTTATATTCTATTTCTTTCATAAGCACCCCGTTTTCGTTCCAATATTTCCAAACACCGTATTTTTCATTGCTGCTCATTCGGCCCTCTTGCGATTTAAGGCCACTTTTATAATAAAAAGTAAAATGGGCTTTAGGCATATCAAAAACTGGATCTATTTCCATTTCATTGGCACCATATTGTTCACCTAAACCAAAATATATTTGGTTTCCTCTATACACTTCTGTTACCTCTGTGGCTATTTCTTCTTCGTCATAATCTCCTTTTAGTATTAAATCCGTATAAGCCGCTGGGGCTGCTGCAGCTGAATCCATTATTTGGCGATAAGGTTCTTTCCGAATTGATTTTTCATCTTGATAAATAAGCTTATGATGAATTAATGTATCCGCAATGGCAATATATTTTATTGCCCCGTTTTCGAAATAAGCAAAGGCGGTATCCCTAAGTTCACCATTTTTTAATTTTAATTTTAACTCCGGGTAAAACTTAATGTAGGATTTATTAAAATGCACCGAATCGGATAGTTCCTCGTTTATCAACTGAACATGATTACTGGTATAAATACCGGTAGCGTCACCATTAATAAACGGCGTTCTGCTTTTTTCGAACCCAAGGCTGTATATTACCACATCGCCTTGTAATGTATCATTCGTAAAATGAGCTTCAAGGCTTGGTTTAGGTACCAATTCGTCGGTATTAAAGGTGGTATATATACCGTTAATTTTTCCCTTATTATAAATAGTAACCAAACGGGGCATACTATAATTTTTCAATAAAATTACATACCCGTCTATTCTACCCGAATCATAATTAATATGGGCCTTAGAACCATTATACGAGTCAAACTGATTCTCATAATTATTCATGCTATAAATTTGTGGTCCATGGTTAATACCATTATTAAAATTTAATACGTACTGTTTTTGTGAATAGTCGTCTTCTGCACTTTGGTATCCGTGCAATTTTCCGTTTTTGTAATTAAATGTATATTCTA
>JBJXDS010000373.1:0-13968 GCA_046154525.1 Bacteroidia bacterium | reverse complement strand
TGTTCTAAAATGTTTTTAACCTGATAAATGGTAGCCCTTATTTTATTTTGTAAAAATTCGTCATCTTCTATTTCAGAAATAATATGAACCTCTGAATTATATTTTTTGGCAATATGGATGGCCCATGTTACTTTTTGTTTAGATTCTTTGGTTAGGTCAATGGGTAAAACCAGTTTTTCGTAACGCCCTTTTTTAGGAAATTCGTTTACAATAATTACCGGTACGTTGGCATAGCTCATTACCCGAGATGATGTACTTCCTATTATTTGATCTATTCCTTCAGCACCTTTGGTTCCCATAATAATAGAGTCACAACCCATCTGTTCCGAAATTTCAACAATAGCTTTGTACACCTTACCTGAATGAACGAGATAGTCAATTTTTAAAGATGCATGCTTGGCTAAAACTTCAGCCTTAAGTTCACTCATTTTTAGTTCTATTCCAGTTCTTATAAGTTCATTTTTGCTTCCGCTACCTCCAAAAAGGCTCGACAAATAGCTTTCTTCTAAAATATGTACCATCACTATGTCATTGCCAAAAATTTCGGCATGATCGGCTGCATGCATCAAGGCATTGTGAGAGGTGGTAGAAAAATCAATTGGGACAATAATAGCTCTGTCGTTTGGAATAATGTTAATCATTTTTTGAGTTTAAAAATCGGCTGCAAAATTAATTCAATTTGATTTAGGAAACTTTAAAAATCTAATTCATTATTTACCATAGACCACGATTTAAATCGTTGCCTATTATTAATTAACTCTTTACAATTGCCCACGATTAAAATCGTGGGCAATAATTCCAATGTTGATATTTAATAATAATATTTTACAAACCCATTACCACCCAATATATAACTTTGGACGTTTGATTTAAACGCGGGATGGAAAATTATTTAAAGCAACTGAACGAACCACAAAAACAGGCTGTGTTGCAGACAGAAGGGCCAGTTATGATAATAGCCGGAGCCGGTTCAGGTAAAACCCGAGTGCTTACATATCGCATTGCCAATCTTATCCATAAAGGTGTTGACCCATTTAATATTATTGCCCTCACATTTACCAATAAAGCCGCCCGTGAAATGCGGAACCGGATTGAAACCGTAGTTGGCCATGAAGCCCGAAACCTTTGGATGGGAACCTTTCACAGTATTTTTGCAAAAATTTTGAGAATAGAGGCCGATAAATTGGGCTATCCCTCACATTTCACCATCTACGATTCCGACGATAGCAAAAGCCTTCTAAAAAGCATTTTAAAAGAAATGCAGATTGATGATAAAATTTATAAGCCGGGAATGATTTTAAGTCGTATATCCAACGCCAAAAATAATCTGATAACAGCAGCCGCATATCAGGGCGATGAAGAAGTAAATGCCTATGACAGCTCTACCGGACGACCCGAACTGGGCAAAATATATAAAGCCTATGAAGAACGCTGCTTTAAGGCCGGAGCCATGGATTTTGACGATCTGCTTTTAAAAACCTATCAATTACTAACCAAGTTTCCGGATGCCTTAAATAAATACCAACATAAATTTAAATACATGATGGTGGATGAGTATCAGGATACCAATCATTGCCAGTTTATGATTATTAAAAAACTGGCTGCAGTGTATCAAAATATTTGTGTAGTGGGTGATGATGCTCAAAGTATTTACTCCTTTCGCGGTGCTACAATAAAAAACATTTTAAATTTTGAAAGTGAATACCCTGACCTCAAAATTTTTAAACTGGAGCAGAACTACCGCAGCACTCAGGTTATTGTAAACGCTTCGGGGGCTATTATCAAAAACAACCAGGACCAGTTACAAAAAAAGGTTTGGACAAGCAATCCCACCGGTGATAAAATAAAAGTACTGCGGGCTGTTAGCGATAATGAAGAAGCCCGCTTTGTAGCCCAGGCCATTTTTGATGAAAAGATGGAAAAGCAGTTGCCAGATAACAGTTTTGCCATTTTGTATCGCACCAATGCCCAATCGCGAAGTTTTGAAGAAGCCCTGAGGAAAATAAATATTCCCTACCGGATTTTTGGGGGAATGTCGTTTTACCAACGCAAGGAGATTAAAGATTTTGTGGCCTACCTGCGTTTAGTGGTCAATAATAACGATGAAGAAGCTTTAAAGCGAATTATTAATTTTCCTACCCGTGGCATTGGCCAAACAACCATTGACCGTTTGGTTTTGTATGGTGGTCAAAATGAATTGTCGTTTTGGGAGATTATTGAAAATGTTAAAGAATTTCCCGAACTAAAATCGGCTGCTTCCAAAATTATTGATTTTGGCATCATGATAAAAAGCTTTGGGGTGATGCGCAAAACCCATAATGCTTATGAACTGGCAGCTTACATTGCCAAAGCAACAGGCTTATTAAAACTGCTCAACGAAGACAAAACCATCGAAGGCATAAGCCGCTACGAAAACATGGTAGAATTGCTCAATGGTATCAAAGAATTTGTGGAAGATGATACCAATGAACAGGAAAAAACTCTCGAAAATTATTTACAGGATATTGCCCTACTTACCGATGCCGATAAAGACGACCTGTCCATTCCCAAGGTAACCCTAATGACTATTCATGGTTCCAAGGGTTTGGAGTTTCCAATCGTTTTTATTGGGGGCATGGAAGAAAATCTGTTTCCATCCCAAATGTCGTTAGGCAACCGCAAAGAACTGGAAGAAGAACGCCGTTTGTTTTACGTGGCCCTTACCCGTGCCGAAAAGAAAATATATTTAAGTTATGCCACCAGCCGCTTTAAGTTTGGAACCTTGCTACCCTGCGAACCAAGCCGCTTTTTGGATGAAATAGATAAAGAATTTTTAGACATAGACCGCCGTTTTGCTACCGCCGCTCCCTTATCCAATACTACTAATTCCGACAGGGATGGAAACACTTATTCAAAACCAAGTTCCTGGATGAAAACAGCAGCCAATAAACCGGCCCCATTTACCAAACCAGCCTTAAAACCTTTACCCGCCGCTATCGAAAACTTTATACCCGATAATACTTCGGGCCTTACAGAAGGTATGAATGTGGAACATCAGCGGTTTGGCCTGGGGGTAGTTACCAAAATGGAAGGAGTGGGTGATTCACGCAAAGCATCCGTATTATTTAATGAATACGGCGAGAAACAATTGGTATTGAAATTTGCGAAGTTGAGGTTGGTTTAGAAATCTTTATTTGTTAATTACACATCACGCTTATATTTCTCACAAAAAAGTTTATACGTTGCTTTTATTTCCTCCATTGTTGTTTTTGAATCATACCTATTATCAAATACCCAATCATAAACCTTTTCATTTAATGACATTTCCAAAGTGCCAACGCCATGCCAATGATGCTCTGAATAGTTAGATTTGCGAACAAAAGGTGATAACATTACTGGGATACTTCCACTTATATTTTCATTAATCGTATAATGATAAACGTAATGTTTGGATGCCTTATCTTTTATTCTCAAATTGAAAAATTCTTCAATACATGGAATTATAACTCTTGAGGAATGACTAAAACCTGATTTCAACTGTAAAATAACGTTCTTCAATTTATTTTCAGAAATGGGGCTACTTTGTTTCTCCTTAGTAAAAACAATCTCCTTAATTCCATCTAAATCATCATAAAAAATTGAAGTAAAAATTTTCTTTGAAATAAAAAATATAAAATCTGTAATATTAGAATTATCACCTGCTTTCAACTCAATTGTCAACTCTTTATCTGCAAGTGTAAATAAATTTTTTTCCCCTGCTATTCTGCCTTTTGGGTAAATCATTTTTAATTTGCTAATAGTACTTAGAATATCATCTAATTTAACTTTTTCTCCCGTAGCTATTTCAATTTCCAAAAGCCTCCAATGATTAAAATTAGTGATATCTAGTTCTTTAACCCCTTCCCAATCAGAATAATAATTTAAAAACATACTACCAAATGCTTTCTCTTCATCAGAAATAAATATATCTCCAAAGTTTTTAATAATAATTTTAAATGCTGAAGCAATAGTTTGTTTTTTTAATTCATATCTAAAATCTTCCCGTACTTTATTTCTATTGAGGGTTAATACCTCGGATTCATTTTGTTTATGAATATTAATTTCTAAATTTATAAATTTAAGACCTATTCCATTTTCAACTCCTTGATTTTTATAAAAAGTTGAAGCCCCATTCCATCTAGAATTTTCTGTATAAATATTTAATTCCATTGCATTTTCAAAATCAAAATATTTAAATTTAGTCCCCTCGGTAGTTGATAAAACTATACTTTTATTATCAATAAAAAGTTCAATAGGAATTTGGCTTCTATAATTAAAATCTAAAATTTCATCTAATATCTTTCCAAGTTCAATGTCAAGTGATTCAACAGAAAATGGATCAAAATTATTAAGAATTAGATTAGCATTTTTCTGCTCTCCTTTTATTGACCAACCATCTGGAATTGCTTTAGTCTGATGGTTGATGATTATTTTACTCCCCGGCTTAATAGAGTGATCAGTTATTTTCTTTTGAATTAAAATATCACCATCCTTTTTAGAATTAGGACCATTTAATTCAATAATTTGAAATTGCTCATTTGAAAAACTCTTAGTTTCAATTTTAACGACATCTGTCAACATAAATATACTTTGAAACCCAATACCGAATGTACCAGACGGTCGCATCCAAGTAGGCATTCCTTCTATAATTCTGATTTTTTCTTTATTTTTAGAGGAACTTCCGGTATTCATTAAAAACTTTAAATCAAGGCTTGAAATTCCAGTTCCTCTATCTGTAATCTCTATTTCCCAATTTTTATAATCTCTATCTAACTCTTTTTCGTGAATTTTTATAGTAATTGGATAATTCTTTAAAATATCTAAAAAATCTTGGCTTTGAGGAGTTGAGAAATCCTTCTCATCCCTATATTCAAGCCAAATTCTGACTAAGGTTGCGTCAACGGAATTTTGAAGAATTTCTCTTATACATTGATACGCGCCATCATACAAACCTGCACCTTGAAGTAAACTAAGGGCTTTATCTGTATCAATAGTAAATTTCGGTTTGTTCTTCCCGTCAATAAAATCATAGTTGGTTAATTCTACCTTTAAATTGCCAATCGTTGGAAGATACCCTAATTCTTTATTAGGTACTATTTCATTCCAACGTATCATTTGTGAACTTATCTCTGAGTTTAAATAGTTAAACCAATGCTGCGTTACATTAGCTGTATCATAGTCTTTACATTTTGCGGCAATCTCGATTCTTTCCCTATCTACCCTGAATGATTCTATTGACAAATGTTTTGATTTATGATTAAGCGTATCAATTGGTACCTTGGTAAGGGTTCGCAACATTACTTCAGAAAACCTATTATTATCCAAATCAAGCAAATCTCCAATTCGCAACAAACATGCAATAAATCTTGGATGAGCATCTTCTATGTCAATACCGACCTCACTAAATGGCAAATCCATAACTGAATCAAAATCTTTAGTATGGGATGAACAGATATCTCCTAATATTTTAAAAATACGAGGAGCAATTACTCCCCTGGGTGATAGAAGTGAAAGTTCATGAATAGGATTAATAATAATTTCTTTTGATCGTTCGGCATGTATTCTTCTAAAGTATTCAGCAAGTATAAATTTCATCCCATCAATTAAACCCATTTCGAATTGAGTATTATTAAACTCAATTTTGTTTTCGACTATTTTAAATTTAGTTGCAAATTCATGAAGGCCATTTTTGGTATCTGAAAGTAATTCTTTAAAGTATTCTAAAAATTTAGGTGTTGTTAGTGATTCTAAAATTTTATCACTTGTAACAACCATTCCTATATCGTGACAATAGGAGACCTCTAATATTAACCAAATATCAATAGCTGATAATTTACTTATATTTTCCTTCCCAAGGATACGAACAATATTATTAACTATAGTTATAGAATGGGATTCATCATGTAAGCTATAGTGTGGAAATAAATTTGAAACTGCTTGTAAGGCAGAGGGAATAACCTTCTTATCATAACTCCATTGAGCAAGTAATATTTCACTTTGTGTTCCCTTAGTTTTTTCCTGTAAAATTTCTTCTAAATATTTTATCATTTCTCATAGGTGATTTTTAATTGCTAACCAGTTAGACAATTATCTTTCAAACATACCCCAAATTTCCAATCCATAATAAACACTTCACCAACACTTTTCAACCAAATCCACCCAATCACCCCATTTTCCTTCATAAAAACAGGTTACTGATCTTGTTGACGCATCGCTTTTGAGCCAAACCCCTGCCAAATGGGCTTTTTGTCTGTCTATGTCCTTCTTCTGTCAATCAGTATTTTACTCTTGTCCATAAGTATATTGCTCTTGTCTTCCAATATTCTCCTCTTACCCGTCCATATCTTCCACTTGGCTTCCAATATTCATCTCTTACCCGTCCATATTTTGCTCGCGCCTTACCATATTCTTCACTTCTCCATCCATATTCTTCTCTTACCTTCCCATAATTTGCTCTTCTTCATCCGTATTCTCATCTTCACTTCACAAAATTTACATCCATCCTCCAAAATCAGGTTGTAAGGCTTACCTATTTAGGGTTAATCATACCCAAGCCGGTTGCTCAGCCTGTCAAGCCGTTTGCTGAGCATGTCGAAGCACCATTTTTCTACCAGTATTTTAAATCTAAACGTATATATTGTAAATCCAAACACCAATATTTTACTTCCACCTATCCATATTGTAAATCTAAACGTCAATATTCTACTTCTGCCAATAAGTATTGTATATCTAATCACCAATATTGTAAATCTGGGCATCCATATTTTACTTCTGTCCTCCTATCTGCTATATTTTCCCTTCTATTGTCTCCATTTATTCTAATAAATAATCCAATAATTTCATTTTAAAAAAATAAACCTAATCCGTATGTTTGAAAAATAAAAATTCTATGAAGTTAAAAATAATCTTTTCGTTGTTAATTGTGGTCTTAGCATCTGGCATCTTAATGTCAGGTATGCCAGGCCCTTTGGCGGCTAACTCACACGATTTGGCCAAAGGAAAAATAGTATTTCAGGATAAATGTTCAGGTTGCCACGGTGCGAATGGAGAAGGCTCCTTTGGCCCCAATCTTACCGATAATTATTTTATTCATGGGCATCATTTACATGCTGTGGTGCATATTGTAAAACACGGTAATAAAAAAGGGATGACTGCATTTCACCATCATCTTAGCCATAAGCAAATACATGATGTGGCCCACTATGCGTTTCGCCTTAAAGGTACAAACGTGGCAGGTGGCAAAGCCCCCCAGGGTAAGCTTCATAAATAAAAAAAAATCCCGCCTATTTAATTTTCAATTCACCTTTGGTGGTTTGCCGTGTATTTATCCAAAAAATACCATGAAAACTTTCATTTTATTTTTATTTATTGGTTTTAATTTTTCAGGATGCGTTAGTCTTAGTAAATATAACCTACTGAAAATTCAGAAAGAAAAAGCACTCGGCAAAACAGGAAAACTGGATGAAAAATTAAAAAACCTTCAGATTTACCAAAAGCATTTAAAGGATTCAATAAATCATAGTTTTTAAAAATGTATATTTATGAAACGGGGATTAATCGCTATCACACTTTTGGCCTTGGTAGGTTGTGTTTCTATTAAAAAGTATAAAGCTTTAGAACTGGAAGTAAATTCAATTATTAGTGCTAATAGAGCTACAAACCGGGAAATTGCAAGGGTAGATAAAAAGAATAAACTGCTGGAAGATTCCATTTCTAAAATGATAGAAATTGCAACATTAGAAAGTACAAAACTTGAAAAACGGTTGGCCCAGTTTAAATTGAAAGTAAAACTTAATCAGGAGGACCTTAAAGGAATTTCGGTTAGGAATCAGGATATTGGGGCCAATCACTATAAATTGCTTTTAAAGGAGTACAATTTTAAAGATACCAACTCAGCCAAAAATTCCAGCTGGCTAAGCCCAAAAGAAAGGGAATTAATATATTGGTTAAATTTTGCCAGACTTAATCCTTCGGGGTTTTGTAAAAAATACATTTTTCCAAAATATACCCGTGATAGCACAAATATTTATATTATTACTCTTATTGATTACATGCTTAATATGAAACCGGTACCTGCTTTAATGCCTGATAAAAAATTGTTTGAATCGGCCTTTTGCCATGCCGAAACCATGGGCAAGGAAGGTAAATTGGGCCATTCACGTATTAAAGATTGCAAATCTTCTTTTTCAGGCGAATGTTGTTCCTATGGCCTGGCCAATCCTTTGGATATTGTGCTCCAATTACTCATCGATGAGAGAGTTTCATCTCTGGGACACAGATATATTTGCCTTGGAACCTACAGTAAGGTAGGAGTTTCCATCATGCCTCACAAAACCTTTGGCACCAATTGTGTTTTGGATTTTGGTCACGGGGCCATTTGACTACATTCGGTTTAAACGGAATACAATAGTACCCATCAGTACCCTTATAAATATTGTAAATAAAAAGTAGGGAAGTTACAATGATGCATGATGGCAGATTATTATAGTAATTAAAAGTCGTAAAGGTAAAGGCAAAGTTGATGGTCAACACCTGGTTTAAGGAAGATGCAATTGGTAAAATCAAATGGTGCTTTTACAAAATCTTAAAGGGCTAACACTAAGCTTCGTGTTATCTTCGTTTTGTAATTTTAAACAAACTGATTATGAAACTTAAAATTTTTACTCTCGCTTTTTTTAGTGTTTTTTTTAATTCTGTTTCAATTTCTTGTCCAATTTGGCTCGAAGGGAAAATTATTGTGGTGGATGAAAATGGCCGGGTACTTGACGCACAGATTTGGAAAATCCGCAATAAAGATTCGTTCCAACTTAATAAAGGAGCCCAATACGACTGGGGTAATAATGAGGACGATAACCAAATTAATGTAAATTCGGATACTAATTTTTTTGAATTTTGGACCGGTGGTGGATGGTATTTCACTGAAAGTGAAAGGCCATTTCTGATTCATTACCGGGTTCGGGTTCCTGGTTACGCCGATGTCATTATTAAGGATATTGATTTTAATTACAGTTTTGAAAAGGTACTACCTGTACTTTTTGTTAAAATGTACCCTAAGCGGTTTTATAAAAGTGCTGATAAAATGAGCCTTATAGATAGATATGTGTACGATAAAGTATTCGAAGTAAATGACACAGCTGAGTTAAATTTTGTCAATTATATGGAATATCTTCAAATCAACTCAGATAATGTGATGAGAGGTGAGAATAAAACACTTTTGGCTGTCGAATCATACCCAAACCCAGTAACCGATTACATTATTTTAAAAATTAATACTGCTATAACCGAGCCTTACACGTTAAAATTGATGGATATGCAGGGTAAACTTGTTAAGCAATCAGCCCTAACCATGCAGGAAACAAAATACGACCTTCAATGGCAAGCCAAAGGGAATTATATTGTAATGGTTTATGACCCTAAGGGAAATCCAATATTTTCAAGGCAATTTGTAAAGATGTAGAAAACGGGATAGGGATATCAGTCAATCTCAATATCTTTGCGGTAAAGTCTCTATACTCAAAATCTCACATCTCTTTACCATAAATGAATTGCATATCAGCCGAAGGGCTTGGAAAATCGTATAATGAAAGCTGGTTATTTACCGACCTTAATTTTGGGGTAAACCAAGGCGAAAAAGTAGCCTTGATTGGTAAAAACGGAGCAGGGAAAAGCACCTTGCTTCGCCTGTTAGCCAAAGCTGAGCCACCTGATAGGGGAGAGGTGGTACATAATAATTCGGTTAAAGTTGTATACCTTCCTCAGGAGCCTGAAATAAATCCTGACCTCACCGTTTGGCAAATAATTTTTGATGAAAGTAATCCGTTGGCCAAATTGGTAAGTGAATTTGAAATGGCTCAATTGGATCCCAATTTTTCGCACGATAAAATGGCAGAAATAATGGGAGAGATGGACAATCAAAAAGCCTGGGATTATGAAAGCCAGGTACGGGAAACTTTGGCCAAACTTGGCATAACTCATTTGGAACAAAAAGCCGGATCATTGAGCGGCGGGCAAAAACGTAGGTTAGCAATAGCAGCGATGCTACTCATGCAACCCGATGTTTTTATTTTAGACGAACCTACTAATCATTTGGATATTGAAGCTATTGAATGGTTGGAAAATTTGCTGAACGGTAAAAATGTAACCATGCTTTTGGTGAGTCACGATCGTTATTTTATTGATAGAATTTGCAACCGGATTGTAGAATTGGAGCCTTCAGGTTTAGTTTCATACAAAGGTAATTATGCCTATTATTTGGAGAAAAAAGCAGAACGCATGCAAATGGCCGCTGTAGAACAAGGCAAAGCAAAATTATTAATGCTAAAGGAACTGGAATGGATGCGACGACAGCCACAAGCCAGGGGCACTAAAAGCAAATCAAGAATTGAAGCATTTTATGATATAAAAGATAAAGCGAGTATAAAAATTGATAATCAAAAATTAGAACTAAGCATAAGAGGGGCAAGGCAAGGAAGTAAAATACTAGAACTTCATCACATTGAGCACAGGTTTAATGACGAGGTATTGATTAATAATTTTACTCATATTTTTAAAAACAAAGAAAAAATTGGGGTAGTAGGTAAAAATGGTGCAGGAAAAAGTACACTTATTAATATTGCCTGTGAATTATTAAAACCAACCAAAGGTTCAGTAGTTGTGGGTCAAACAACCGTTTTCGGTTATTTTTCACAAAATAGTGCCCCTTTAAATCCGGAAAATAGACTAATAGAAGAAGTACGAGAAATAGCTGACAATGTGCAAATGGGCAACGGTAAAACAATAACAGCAGTTCAGTTTTTGGAACGGTTTTTATTCAGAAGGGAACAGCATTACACCCCTATTGGAAAATTGAGTGGTGGCGAAAAACGCCGACTTCAATTGTTAAAAATATTAATGACCGCCCCTAATTTTTTAATATTAGATGAGCCAACCAATGATTTTGATATTGACACTCTAAATGTATTAGAGGATTTTTTAGAAGCTTTTGAAGGAAACGTAATGGTGGTAAGCCACGATCGTTATTTTTTGGATAAGGTATGTGACCATATTTTTGCGTTTGAAGACAACGGAAAAATAAAAGATTATCCTGGTAATTATACCGATTATCGCAATTGGAAAGCCCAACCGAAGGAAATAACGAAATCTCAACCAAAGGCTGTTGTGGAAGCACAAGTAAAAGCCAAAGAACAGGTTCAGGAAAAGAAAAAATTATCATTTAAAGAAAAACATGAATTAGATAATTTAACCAAAGAAATAGAAAAATTAGAAAATGAAAAATTAGAATTAGAAACTAAACTGAATGCTGGCGGCTTGCCGTATAACGAACTTACAAATCTGGCTTTTGATATTGAAAAATTAGCAACCAAATTGGAAGAAAAAGAAATGCGATGGTTGGAATTGAGTGAGATATAATTATTAATTTAAAATAAAATAATTTGTAAGTTTGCCCATTATGAGTAAAGCACTTGGTATAGGAAGCCGTTTAAAACATAAGCACTACGGTGAAGGCATTTTGGCCCGCATTACCTTGGAATATTTTACGATTGCATTTCACACCCAGGGTTTTAAAGAAATACCTCATGGGAGCGGCGATTTGGAGGTTTTGGAAGCAATAGAACCTGAAAATAATCAAGTGACTTTTGATGAGGTGGAAGATGCACTAATACGCATTGTTAAACGATACATCGAACCTGAACAAAAAGTAGAACTTGGCAATAAGTGGAAAGGGGGCTTAATGGTACTGGAACCAGCAGATAAAAACCAAAGTGTGAAGGAAATTCCAGTTGAAACGTTTTTTCATAAAATTGTGATGGTGAGAGACCGGCTTAGAGTTTTAGAACAAAACATCAACAGCCATAAAATACTAACGGATGAAGATAAAGTGAACCTTCAGCAATATATCACACGTGTGTACGGTTCGTTAACTACATTTAATGTTTTATTTAAAAATACCGACGACCATTTTAAAGGGGACGGTGGAAAGGATTATTAATAATTTTAATTAAAAATAGTATGAAAAATAGTATAAAAGTACTCAGTATTCTGGGGCTATTAGTTGGGGCCAACTCCTGTTCATTTATTTATTACCCTACCTATCCGGTAGTGCCCGATGCCACAGATAATGGTTTTGGGTTGCAGGGAACAATTGGTTTAACTAAAGCTCAGCTTTCGGCTTGGTATGCCATAGATAGTAATTGGTATTTTACCTCCACTTTTGCCGGAGCCTTTAGTGCTTTGGGAGATGCAGATTCCAATACCACAGAAGGTAACCTGGGCTCGAAAGCAATAACAGTAGGAGCCGGATATAATTTGCATTTATCCAATAATGCTGATTTTAATATACAGGGTGGAGCAGGAATTTCACAGGGATATTTTAGAACACCAGCATTTAGGTCTGTAAATTCCAATTCGGTATTTGGTGATTTGGTTAATACCCAAAGTACACGCATTTATTTGCAACCCTCCTTTCGGATTGACCGGGGAAAAGGTGGATTTTATATGATTCCAAGGGTTACCTACGAATCATTCACCTCCGTAAATCCTAAAAAAGGCAATGCCGAGTTTACCAAAAGAAATTTTTTAATAACCGAGTTTTTTCTGATGGGCCGATTTAAACTAAAAATGGTTAACATCGACCTATATGGAGGAGTTGCCGCAAATACTTCTAACAGCAACGGCCAATATGAGGAAACCTGGATTGCACAACCTTTTGTTTTTGGGTTTGGGCTAAGTAAAACGTTTGGCCAGTAAATTATCCTATTGGCTATTCTTCCACAAATTCCCAAATTTCAGGTTCTTTGGAGCTTATTCTAATTAAAACTTTATGGCTATAGTTGTCCTTATCTGGGATGCTAAAGATATAGGCTGATTCATTGTAGGTAAAAGAAATAGTGTGTTTAAATGCATCAAGTTCCGCATATATTACTGTTCCAAAATTGTGCAAATGCCATATTTTTTTAATTTTTACAAGGCTATAAATTGAAAATATACCGATAAAGAAAATAGTTAAAAATCTGCTCGTTGCTTGCCTGTAATATTTCTGCTCATCTTTTACCAAAGATTTATACCAAAAATGCTTGTATAACTCATTCCACAGAAAAATAGAAGAAGCTAAAAAAAGAAAAAAACCAAGGGCAATTTTTCCTTGTTTGGTGTACCAATCGTTCACAAAGCTAATGATACCGGTAAATAGCAAAAGCCCGGTAAGCGTTAGCCTCCATTTAAAAGGAACAGTTTTAAGTGAATTTTCATAAGACATAATATTTTCAATTTCCTGCATTTCATCCCGTTCCTTTCTCATACGGGCATAATGCTGCCGCTTTAATTCAAATTCCGATTCATTAGGAACATTCGGTATCGAAGCGAATGAAAACCCACTTTTCAACCTTAAGTCATATTGCTGTTTTAACTGAGGGTTACTAAGCACCTCATAGGCATTTACAATGGTTTTAAATTTTTCGGCGGCTTCAGGGTTTGGATTTCTGTCGGGGTGCAATTGAAGAGCCAATTGCCTGAACCCTTTTTTTATCAAGGCTATATCCGAATAATCGGGAATTAGTAATGTTTGATATAAATTTTGAGTAGGCAAAAAATGAATTATTCTGCTAAAATAGAATAATAAATTTAGAGACAGTGAAGCGTCAATAATAGATTATTAAAAATGCGCTATTTTTTAATTTTCTAATCTTGAATTCATAAAGAAATATAGACTTCTAGTTCCACCATCACGTACTTTATTTTTTACAAATCCAGTCCAGCCTAATAGGGTTCCTTTAATTCCAAGGGCCTGACTAGCCCATTTATAAAAATTAAAACTGTCAGTATGGTTTACAATTTTGCCATTCAAAAAATTAAAATTTGATGTGATATGATTTACAACTTTTCTGCCACTTTTTGAAAATGTGTAAGTGGCCACCCATTCTCCCTTTCCTTCTGACTCGCCGGCCGTTACAT
>JBJXDS010000372.1:0-2673 GCA_046154525.1 Bacteroidia bacterium | reverse complement strand
TTACCTATCGAATCTACTAAATAAAATTTGCAATCAGGATATAAAATTGCCAACGGCAACCCCGGAAAACCTCCGCCAGTACCAATATCTAAAATCCTTGTTTGGGTTTTAAAATTTATAAATTTGGCAATGGAAAGTGAATGAAGCAGGTGCCTCTCTTCCAAATTTTCAACATCCTTACGACTAATCATATTTACCCTGGTATTATGGTCGGTAAATAATTCGGATAAAAGTTTAAATCTTGTTAATTGCTCTTCGGAAATAGCGGGAAAGTACTTTTTTATCAATTTCAAATCCTGGCAAAATTAAACGAATTTTAAAATTTAAACCGAATGATTGTTTACCCTTAAATTTGCCGCTATATATATAAGCAATGCCATTAGACCAAACAGACGCAGATGAAAATGAAAAAAACATGTCGTTTTTTGATCATGTAAGTGAATTGAGGGGTCATATAGTAAGAGCACTTATTGCCGTTTTTATTGGTGGAATATTAGCTTTTATCTTTAACGATTTTGTAATGAATACTTTAATTTTTGGCCCCCGTTCAAAAGATTTTATTACTTACAAATTGTTTCATCTGGTTAATATTAATATGAATCCTGAACAGTTCACATTTACCATAATAAATACCGATGTAACGGGGCAGTTTATAATGGGCTTAATGATTGCCTTTGTTGTAGGCCTTATTGGTGCATTTCCTTATATAATTTTTGAATTTTGGCGCTTTTTTAAGCCGGCTCTTAAACCGCGTGAACAAAAAAAAACCACGGGAATTATTCTTATTAGTTCTGGTTTATTTCTGGTTGGGGTGTTATTTGGTTATTTTTTATTAGCGCCGGTGTCCTTGTTTTTTATGGCTTCTTATTCTATCTCTGATCAAATCGCCAATACCTGGACTATTCAAAGTTACATTTCTTTTATGAGTATGCTAACTGTAGCCACAGGTTTAATTTTCGAATTGCCTTTGGTTATGTATTTTTTGGCCAAATTGGGATTAATTAATTCCCAATTTTTAAAAAAATATCGACGTTATGCCGTTTTAATAATTATTGTAGTAGCGGCTATAGTTACGCCACCTGATGTTGGAAGCCAAATATTGGTTAGCATTCCATTGCTTATACTTTATGAAGTAGGCGTAATAATAACAAAAAGAGTGGAAAAAAAAGCAGAGATAGAATCTTAAAATACCCTTAATTTCGTGTTACCTAAATATAGATATGGAGACAAAAACCAGAATAGCCTTTGGCTGTGACCATGCAGGATTTGAACTAAAACAAAAATTAATGGCAGCATTTGCCGAACAGTTTGATATTAAAGATTTTGGCTGCTTTTCGGATAACTCAGTAGATTACCCCGATTTTGTGCACCCTTTAGCTATGTCGGTAGCCAATGGGCAATATGCCTTTGGAATACTTATTTGTGGAAGCGGCAATGGGGTGTGTATGACGGCCAATAAACATCAACAAATACGTGCTGCTCTTTGCTGGACCAAAGAACTTGGTGAATTATCGCGCCAGCATAATGATGCCAACATACTTTGTTTGCCTTCCCGTTTTATTACTGAAAGAGTGGCTACTCAAATACTTGAGGCTTTTTTAACTACAGATTTTGAAGGAGGACGGCATAAAAATAGGGTGAAGAAAATTGCATTGATGTAATAAAAAGAAAAATTTTAATTTATCCGTCCGTTTTTATATTCTTTGTACAAACTCCTCACCATCCCGTCGCTTAGCCCGGTTTGTGGAACGTAAATTTTAGAACTCCCTACCAGGTCGGCTATTTTTAAAAATATTTCCATAGCCGGCACTATCACATCTGCCCTATCGGGGTTAAGCATATAGGTAATCATGCGTTCATCATTATCCAGCGGTTTCATTTCAGTATACAGTTGTTGAAGCTGTTTGGTGGTCATAAATTTTTCTTTGGAGTCGGAAACTATGTTAATAATTTTATTAATATTTCCACCTGAACCAATTATAGGAATATCTTTATGCAGTGGTAGGTTCACTTTAATCCAATTATTAAGGGCTGCCCATTCCTGATTCGACACACGGTTGTGCAAAATCCTAACAGTGCCAATATTAAATGAACGGCCAATTGTTTTCTCACCTTTATCTATTAATGAAAGTTCCGTACTTCCACCACCTACATCTACATAAAGTACCTGCTTTTTTGATTTTAAATTGTTGGGTAAAAATTTACTTGAAATAACATCGGCCTCCTTATCGCCCGATATTATTTCAATATTTATACCACTATTCTTTTTAATTTTTTCAATTATCTCGTTGGCATTGGATGCATCGCGCATAGCCGATGTGGCAAATGCTTTGTACGAAATTACTTCATGGGCTTTCATCAAAAAAGCGAAAGCTTTCATACAATCTACCAAGTGGGTAATATTTTCATCGGATATTTTGCCAATAATAAATGAATCTTCCCCAAGCCGGATAGGAACTCTTACCAATAATGCCTTTTTAAAAACAGGCCCTTCGGGGGTTTCAAACACGTTGTCGAACAACAAACGGATGGCATTGGAGCCAATATCAATGGAGGCGAATTTAAGGTATTTCAATGGCGTCAGGTCTCGATTTTAAATAATCGAAAAAATCCGATTGCGAACGTACCATTTTATTTTCAGAGATTATGAACCTATTATCCATAGTGGAGTTG
>JBJXDS010000371.1:0-6816 GCA_046154525.1 Bacteroidia bacterium | reverse complement strand
TGAAAGTAAAATTTTACTTATTGATGATGATATGTGGAATATCAGTATCGGAACAATATTAGTGAAACGTGCAGTTGGTTTAGATTATTTACATACGTTTACTGAACCGAAGGAAGGTTTAGAATACCTTTCGTCAGAAAATGCTGAAAATTTAAAGGACACAATTATTGTTTTTTTAGATGTGAACATGCCTGCCATGACAGGTTGGGAATTTTTGGATCGCTTTGAACAATTGCCCGCATCAGTTAAGGATAAAACAAAAATTTATATGCTTTCAGGATCCATTGATAACCGTGATTTTGAAAAAGCAAAAGACAATAAGTATGTGGTTGAATTTTTAGAAAAGCCTATTTCTATCGAAATAATACAAGAGGCCTGGGGCCAAAGGAGTTTTGCAGCGAACTAAAACACTATAATAGGGTTGGCGGCTTTTGCCTAATTTTGCACCCATGTCATACAGCATTTCTGCCATAGCTCAAATTGTAGATGGGAATGCCCAATTATCAAATCCTAATTTTCAGATTAAGTATTTAAGTATCGACAGCCGAAGGATTGTTGACACCTCAGCTACGTTATTTTTTGCCATTAGTGGCCCGCGAAACGATGGACATAATCATATATCAGAACTAATTAATGAAGGTATAAAATGTTTTGTTGTAAATCATATTCCACCAAATATTTCTGAGAAGGAAATAAATTTTATTGTAGTAGAAGATACGGTAAAAGCACTTCAAAAATTATGTTCACACCATAGGCAAACGTTTGAATACCCTGTAATAGGCATTACCGGTAGCAATGGAAAAACGATAGTAAAAGAGTGGCTGTATCAAATTTTGAATTCAAAATTAAGGGTAGTTCGTAATCCTAAAAGTTATAATTCACAAGTTGGGGTTCCATTATCCGTTTGGCAAATGGACGATTCATATGATTTGGGGATTTTTGAAGCAGGAATTTCTCAACCCGGCGAAATGGAAATTTTGGAAGAAATATTAAAACCTACCATTGGGATTTTTACCAATTTGGGCGATGCCCATTCCGAAAATTTTGAAAATTCAGTTCAAAAAGTATTTCAAAAATTTGATTTATTTACAAATTGTAATGTACTAATAGCAAAGAAAGGCAACTATGAAGTAGATGAATTTTTAAGAAACTGGAAAGAAAGTAAACCAGAAAGAAAATTGCTTACCTGGAGTGACACCAGAACCACTGCTGATTTATTTATTACCCCGTTGCCGGATAAAAAAGTAAGGGCAAAATATAAAGGCATAACATACATTTATAGCTTACCATTTGACGATTTGGCTTCGGTTGAAAACTCGGCTACTTGCCTTTTAACGGCTTTGCATTTGGGTTTTGAAATAAATTTTATTTTAAAAAAACTGACCGAATTACAGCCTGTAGAAATGCGACTTCAAAAAATAGAGGGTATCAACAATACCATTTTAATAAACGATACCTACAATTCAGATATTAACTCCTTCGAAATTTCGGTTGATTTTATTACCCGGCAAGATAATTCAAGAAGCAGAACGGTGATATTATCCGATATTTTGCAAACCGAAAAATCATCGGCTGAATTATATTCAACCGTTAATTCTATTTTAAAGGCCAAGGACATTGACCGCTTTATTGGTATAGGCCCTGAACTGGAAGCTAATTCAGTATTTATAACTATTCCCAACAAAACATTTTATCATTCCACCAAGAATTTTCTTTCCAAGTTTGATTTAAAATCATTTAAAAACGAAAATATTTTATTAAAGGGAGCCCGAAATTTTGGATTGGAACAAGTAGTAAAATTATTGGAAAAACAAACCCATCAAACGGTTTTTGAAATAAACCTTTCAGCTATTGAGGTCAATTTTAGATATTTTAAATCCCTGGTTCCCAAGCAAACCAAAACCATGGGAATGGTAAAAGCCTATTCGTATGGTTCGGGTAGTTTTGAAGTGGCCAAACTATTGCAAGATGCAGGGGTAGATTATTTGGCAGTGGCCTATACAGACGAAGGAGTAGCCTTGCGGCAAAAAGGAATTACTAAACCCATCATGGTGATGAACCCAGATGAACGGGCCTTTGATACCATGTTGGAATACAATTTGGAACCTGAAATTTATAGCTTCGGGTTGCTTCATTCTTTTATAAAAGTGTGTGAAAATTCGGGAAAATCAGGCCATGGCATCCATATTGAATTTGATACAGGAATGCATCGTTTGGGTTTTTCACTTGATAATGTAGAACAATTAATTGCTGAACTTTTAATAAATCCTAAAATTGAAGTGAAGAGTATTTTCAGCCATTTGGCCGGGAGTGATGAAAAAAGATTGAGTGAATTTACCAAAAATCAAATTAGTTTATTTAAAAACACAGCCGACCATTTGGCTCAATCATTACCCAATAAACCTCTTTTGCATATACTAAATAGTGCAGGAGTTCTGCATTATCCAGAAGGTATTTTTGATATGATTCGCTTGGGAATTGGTTTGCACGGTATCGACCCATCCGATTTTAATAAAACCCAACTTACCGAGGCCGGAAGTTTAAAATCCTATATTTCACAAATAAAAAAAATAAAAGCCGGTGATGGTATAAGTTATGGCCTTAATTCGGTAAGTGATAAAGACAGAACCATTGCGATTGTTGCTATTGGCTATGCCGATGGGTTAAACCGAAAACTGAGCAACGGCAACTGGCAGGTTTTAATAAATGATAAAAAAGCACCTACCGTTGGTAAAATATGCATGGACATGTTTATGGCTGATGTTTCAAATATTAAATGTAAGGAAGGGGATGAGGTATTGCTTTTTGGCAAAGGGCTTTCCATTGAAAACATGGCCGCAAAAGTAGGAACCATAGCCTACGAAATTCTAACTTCCATATCGCCGCGTGTAAAACGGGTGTATTGGTATGAGTAGTTTATACCTAATATTGCAAAAAAAGTGAAGTAACCTTTAGGGGTTAAGTCCGTTTAAATTGTATTAACTTTTAAAAATATAAAACATGAAACAAAACAAAACCAGTCTTTATTTAATCGTCTTTCTATTTTTTACTTCACAAGTAAAAGCACAAATTCAGCTATCGTCCGATGATATTTATTCAAGAGGAGTTTATGAAATGACTATCGACACATCTCATACTTCGTTAATAGGCACTCCGGGTACTAACAAAGTATGGGATTTTACCACCTTAATTTCACATACCCCATTCACAATAAAGGTTGCGGCATTTTCCGATGCAAAAATTGATGCAAACCTTGTTGAAATTGAAGATGGCGACACCAATGCTCACATAAAAAAAACAAGTTCATCGCTTGACATGCTTTTAGAAATGGATGATATTGGCACATTTCAAAAATTAAGATTATTTAATTTTCCTTTGGATTACAATTCAACCAACAAAGATTCTATAAGTTCTAAAGTATATTTTACAGGAGATGATATTGGTATGCCACTTATTGATTCGGTAAGGATGGATACAAAGGTGGTTGCCATTTCGAAAACCGATGCCTGGGGTACTTTAAAAATACCAATGGGAACTTATAATGCAATGAGAATTCAAAGTCTTTTTAAATATCAAATAACCGCTTATGGAAAAAAAGGATCCTTACCTTATACAAAAATTCCAGGGTTTGAAGAAGCTATGGAAAGTGAATATTATGTATGGTATTCAAAAAATAAGGGGTATTATCTGGCCAATTATGATGTAGAATTCCAGGAAATGTCGTTTATGGTATCTGGGTTAGATGTTGGTAAATCCATTAAACCTAAACATTCGGAAATACTTGTCACAAATCCTGTAAGCAACGAGGTAATTCTAAAAAATAACGGTAATAGTAATTATCTTGCAACATTATTTGACATGACCGGAAAACAGGTTTTTAGTGAAAAAATAGAAGGGTTATCTACCAACACTATTGACGCATCTAAGTTGCCACCAGGTATTTATAATCTTCAACTCTATAATATTGACACTAATTCAACCTCTTTCCAAAAAATTATAAAATAATTTTACATTTTTGACTTCGATTTTCAAAACAGCATCAGAATAATCTGATGCTGTTTTGCTTTAAAAGATTATTATTGCAGTCAAAATTTTATGAATCCACTTTACCCAATTCTTTTTAACACCAGTGTTTTAATTGCCTTAACCGCCTTGTATTTTTTTTGGCTAATTGGGGGGAAAACGGGTTTAAAATACGCATTTCCACATTATTCAAAAAATAAAAAGAAAACATATAGACCGGGTAGGTTTACACTTTTATTGTTTACGGCAGCATTGGCCATAATGACTTGGTTTTGCCTGGCTCAAACCGGCTCATTTAATACATTACTTAGTGATGAAACCATAAAATGGGGAAACCGTATTTCATGTATTATTTTTGTAGCTAGAGCTATCGGAAATTTTAGATATTTTGGATTTACAAAAACATTTAATGAAGGTCAGTTTGCTCAACTAGACACTTATCTCTATAGCCCTTTGTGTATACTATTGGCACTGTCCGCCCTTTTTTCAAGTTCTACTTACTAAAAAGACCAGGAATTATCTCTAATGTTATAATTTTCAATCGAAAATTTTAGACCCTGATAATATCCCTCTTGATTATTGTAGCCATTGGCATAGTATATACCAAATTTAAATGTTTGGCGTAGTAATTTAAACACTTTATTAACTCCATAGTAGATTTCGATATGTCGCATTTTATTTTCAAAGGCCCATAGAATAGATGAACCTGCGGCAGCATTTATATTAAATCTTTTGAAAGGGGGTAATCCACTTGTTAAAAAACCATTGAAATTATGCCAGTAATGCCCCTCTAAATACCAGTTGAAGGTGGGGAAAGTTTTTGGTAAAAGCTGAAAAGTGGCCAAGGGATTTGTAAATAAAAAGGGGTCACCTTGCCGTTGGTATTTATAATCTATCAAGGGCAGCATTGTCGTTCTTAAAAATTTACCTGTTCCTATTAAATACTTAGCTATTCCTATCCTTCCATAATTAATATTTTGATTGATGGCTATTTGAATATAGCTAAAATTAACATCACTCTTAAATAAGCCTTTTACCCCTTGGTTATAGATAAATGAAATGGATGGGTATTTGCTTCCCAATATTATTTTTTCATTTGGTTCACGTATATATTTTTGAAAAGGTGTATAATTCAGAATTAGTTTTATTTCGGTAGATTTATGAGGCATAAATTCAATGGGTTCATTTCGTGAGGTAAATATTTTATCGCCCAATTCGGCAAATTTATATCTGGTAATATCCTGCCTATCGCTAAAGGTTATATAAGATGAAAAAAACAAGCCGTTTATTAGTTCAGTTATATGGCCAAATTGTAATCGTTTTTGATCAAAAAAATTGCTTCTTCTAAACATGTTGACATAAGCATCAAAACTGTTTATCATAGTAAACTCACGAGCCATGTAGATATAATATCTCGATCTTTTTATGGGGTTGTATAGATGGGTAAAATAAACAGAGCCTTTTAAATCAGAATTAAGGTAACCAAAAGTTAAATATGGCCAAATGCTTAGGGACTGTTTGTTTTTAAATTTTTTATTTACACTTACATAAAAACTAGTTCTGAATCCTCCAATCTGAGCTGGCTGAATGGTGCTAAACAAAGGGGCATATTCCACTCTTAATTTTTTATCCCGATTTACATGACCTTGTCCCCACCACAATAATTTAAGAAAAGTAACTTTATTGTATACCTTATCAATTGAATCTAAATATTTTTGGCTCGTAATAATATTTGTAATGCTATCGCGATAATTGGTAAATGTTATTTCATTTTTGTTCAAACTATCTTTCCGTTGCTTATTCCACCATTCTGTATTTCGCTCGTATGCCGAATCAATAGCCGCACTTATTTCATTACCAAAAAACTTTAAAGGCAATTTTAAATTTGTTTCATAGCCTGAATAATGAATTGTGGTTTTGCCTTCCCGTTTTCCATTTGATGCTTTTTTTGTGTAAGTAAAGGTTTGATTTTTTAAAAAAACAAAATCCTGAGAGCTTAACTCATATTCCTGCCTTAATTCAAAAGAATTATACATGGGAACATGGTTCGGATTTATTGAAAAGGTGGCGCTTTTAATTATCCAAATACTATCATAAATCTCAGTTTCACCTTCAAATAATGCGTTTCCAATTTTTCGGGGTAATATTTTTATACGATAAATTTTACGACCCCCTTCATAATATGACCCCATAAATTTGTACCTGTAAGAAACATTTGCACCCGGGCTAAAGGGTGAAACATATTTTACATCAGACAGCTTGCCAAGTTCTACCTGATTTTTATAAAAATCGAATTCCCCATCGGTTATGCTTAAAAAATAAAGCGCGTATTTATCTCCAATTATTCTTACACCCGATCGTTCTTCTTTGATGTTAGATGGTCGTCCCCAGTATTTTATCAAATCCACTTCGGCAAAATTCATATCTGGAATTTGCAGAGATATTTTTTTAAAACTTGCCTCCAATGAATCAATATTCAATGGCTCTTTTTTTACTGCTTTTTTCTTTTTTTTAATCAAAGTTGAATCTATTACCAAAATATCCGAAGCCTTTATGTAGGCTGAACATTTATAATTTAATAATCCTGTGTTTAACTTATTTCTATTTGCAATCACTTGTTGAATAATATCCCAGGAAGGGTCATGCCGTTTATTGGTAACTCTTATTTCTTTAAGGTCGGTATGTTTTTCGATTAAAATAATTTTTACAACCAAATTTTTGTTTACCGGAATATTTAGTGAATAATTCTGATAGCCAATGGCCGATATCACTATTTCATAATAGCCTTCTTCC
>JBJXDS010000370.1:0-9260 GCA_046154525.1 Bacteroidia bacterium | reverse complement strand
AATCGAACAAACCACCATGAATATTAGCAAAGTCTTTGGATTCCTGGTTTAAATAGTCGCCGTATTTTTCGTGGACTTTGGTACTCAATATCCCCAAAGGGCTGTCGGTAAACACTTTAATGCCTTTCAATTTCCCTTCTGTGTACAATTGGTTTAAGGTAAATAAAATGGCTTGTGTTCTGCCTACACTAAACGCAGGAATTACCAATCTGCCCGGAGAATCGACGCAGTTCTTTTTTACATACTTATATAATTCATCCTTTGCGGGTAAAGTAACTGAGTGTAAACGGTTGCCATAAGTAGATTCTGTTATCAAATAATCCAGATCGGGCATGGGTTCAGAATCTACCACAATTTTGGAATTCAATTTTCCTAAATCACCTGTAAAACCAATGCGTTTGGTTTTACCTTCTTCAATTACTTCTACCAAAACGGAAGCCGCCCCAAGGATATGTCCTGCTGGATAAAACGTAATATTTACTTTGTCATTTATCTTAAATGTTTTTTTGAACGGCAATGTTACCAAACGATCAATGGCGGTAGAAACCTGAACCTGACCATAAAGCACCATTCCTTTAGCATTATTGGCTTTGCGGTTTTTCCCTTTCGAGTCGGCTAACTGAACGTTGACCGAATCTTTTAATAAATTTTCAACCAAAGCAGCAGTTGGTTCGGTGCAAAGTACCTGGCCATTATAGCCACGTTTTATTAAAGTAGGAATATTGCCCGAATGATCAATATGGGCATGGGTTAAAACCAAAAGATTAACGGATGAGGGTTCAAATGGGAAATTATCATTCATTTCAATAGCGTCACCCCTCTCGTAAGTGAGACCGCAATCTATCAAAATTTTGAAACCTGAATTTAATGTGAGGAGGTGCATACTCCCTGTTACCTGCCGTGTTGCACCCCAAAAGGTTATTTCCATTTACTTACTGCAAAACAAACCAAATTAAGGTTCAACTAAAAATTTTTTATACACCTCCCCATTTTCAGTTTTTAACAGAACAAAGTAAATGCCATTTTTAAAATAATTTATTGAAACGTCGGTATCTAAAGACCTTCCCAGTTTATTAAAAACCAATTTTCCAAACCCATCATAAACCTTTAAAGAATAATCCTTATTGGTAACAACTTTTAAACGTTTATCCGAATAATAAACATTTATATTTTGACTCATGTCTAATTCAGTATCGATTCCTGCAGGTATTTTGGCTTGTGAATGATATATAACAAATGCCAAAACACCCTTAACCGTGGAGTTTAAAGAATTAAATTCAACATATTTCAGCAAGTCACTTTCGCTGTGGGCAAATGGGAAATTGGCCGACTGATAAACCCCTGAAATAATATACCCTGAATCGCGAAACGAAAGATAATCGGATAAATAGGCTGGTGAAATTATAGGGCTAAGGTTTGTATAAAGGCTGTAAATTTTAGCCATGGATAGAGCTATTAAATTGCTTTCCGTTTTTTTGAACGACACTTCATCCCGTTCGCATTTTACTCCACTATTATCACCATCTATCGTCCCTCCCAATTGGTCAAGGTTAAGCATAAATTTTATTTTAACCTTATCTTTATTCAGGGTTCTTACATAATACTTGCTTCCCAAATAATCTATCTCTTCACCCGAAAAATAAATAAACCGGATGGTATATTTGGTTTCAATATTTTTTAAAAGTTTGGCCACCTGGTGCAAAGCAAAATTGCCGGTTCCGTTATCATTTACCCCAGGGCCATTTTTACTGTCGTAATGGGCACCTACAATTATGCAACTGTCGTTACTCCCCTTTTTAATAAATTCAATATTGCGGAGTGTATCCGTTCCAAACAAAAATTTTTGGGTAATTGGTGTATATCCTGCCTGTAAACTTATTTTTTTTAACCACAGATAGGCTGAATCAAGGCCTTTCTGGCCAGGTTCCTTTACCCCTATTGCTTCTATTCGTTGAAGAAAAGAAACAGGATTTTCAATTTTTAAAATATAATTAGCTACGTTTTGATCAAAAACCTGAGAACTGGCATGATAACCTGAGAGTGCAGATATTAAACAACAGATAAGTGGTTTTAAAATTAGTTTTAATTTACCCATGCTTTTAACTTTCTTTCATTTAGGCTAAGGTAGCTCAATTCACAATTAACCACAAGATGTAAAGGTAATATATCGGCCACTTTTTCGGGCCATTCCATAACGCAATAATTATTGGAATAAATATATTCCTCCAGCCCAACATCCATGGCCTCTTCTTGGTTTTTTAGGCGGTATAAATCAAAGTGATATATTAATCCTTTGTCCGAATTATATTCATTAACTAAAGAAAAGGTTGGGCTGGTAATATTATCAGCTGAGCCCAATACCCGGCACAAAGAGGTTATAAATGTAGTTTTGCCTGCTCCTAAATTACCGGTAAAGCAAAATATTTTGTGCTGTTCAAAATTTTCAAGCAGTTCGCTGGCTGTTTCCAAAATTTGATTTATTGAATATATTTTTTCAAATTTTGTTTTTATCATATTTTAACGGTTTTTGGTTTCTAATAATTCTCCGTTATCCCATTTTTCTGTTCGTATCAGCTTTCCTTTATGATTATAATAAAACCAATCGCCATGTTTCTTCCCTTTAATAAAGCTCCCATTGCATTTGCCATATATTTTGCTGGCCCCAAAAGTCCATACTCCATCCCGTTCCCCATTAATATAAGTTCCGGTACACAATGTTTTAGGATTGGAGGCCTTTTCAATCCATACCCCTTCCTTTTTTCCTGCTTTATAATTTCCTTCTGTGTCTATATACCCTGTAACCCATTCGGCATAATAGCCAGCCAATGCATCGTTTTCATAATACATTTCCTTAATCTTAAGGCCTATAAAATCATAATATACCCACTTTCCATCTTTCTTACCATTTTTATACGATTCTTCATATAGTACTTTTCCATTGGTAGGACTAAATTTCATTAATCTTCCGTCGGGCAATCCATTTTTATAAGTGCCGGTTTCCCCTATTTGTCCGTTGTTGTGATAAATTATTGATTTTCCATCCCTCATTCCATTTTTGTATTCAATATCTTTCCTAACCCTTCCTTCGTCGGTATATGAAACTACCCGGCCATGCGGTTTGCCATTTTTAAAAACAGCATCCTGTTGTTTTTTGCCATTTTCAAACCAAAGCATAACTATTCCATCTTCTTCACCATCCACATAAGTACATTCTTTTTTGGAGGTTCCGGTTTGGTAATAGCTTTTAAAAGAGCCATTCAAAGTTCCATTGTTATAATTACTAAACTCTTCAGGCTTGCCATTTACGTACCACAATTTATAACTCCCGTGCCTCTTGCCGGCCACATATTCTATTTCAGTTTCTTTTATACCATTATCAAAAAAAGAACGATACACACCATCAATTTTTCCATTTTTCCAATCTACCTCTTGCCATTTCCGGTTGTTCTGATGATTTAGAACCGATTTACCGGTAAACAATTTTTCTTTATAGGTGTAGTTCCCATCCGAATCTTTTTTAAGTTCAGAAAACTTAACCGATTGCGAAAAACCTTGAAAATTAAATAAAAGGAAACTTATTAGAAAGAAATTTCTATACCTCTGAAACCGCATTAAAAGCAAAATAAATGATGGTGCAATTTTACTTAAAATAACGCTTTAATCAGAATCTTATTTTGCTTTAAAATAATATGGGTTTTTTAAAATAATAAGAACAAAGCCGTTAAAAAAACACCATTAACTAATAACGCCCCTAATAAAATTTTTAAATCTTTGGCCACTAAAGGTTCTGTTGATTTTGTAGAATTGTAGTCCATAAGTAGTAATTTATGTGTAAGTTGCTGCAAATATATAACTACAAACTTCAAGTATTGCAACCTTTTTTTAAAATAATTGATACTTTTAGTCTGTCTCATTGTGTATATGACGCAAATCCGTATAATTTATGTGACACTATCATGATAGAAATTTTAACCCAAATTTATATTTAGAGGGTTGGCAAAATCTTGCTACTTGATTTAGTTGAGTTTGCCCCGATTTAGAACATGTTATCAATTTTGCAAAAAATTGATTTACCATTTCCTAATCGAATCCGTATTTTCTATTGCGGATTTTGGATTTAATATTGCAATATGTTAGGATTAAAAATGGCCACCGACCTGCGTTGGGTTAATATTGCAGAAAAAACAATAGACGAAATACTGACCGACCACGCCTGGTGTGAGCAAAAGGCTGCCTCCAATTGCATTACCTTGGTAGTTCGGTATCCGGAATATGAGGACATGGTGGACGAAGTAACGGCCGTAGCTGCCGAAGAATGGGGCCATTTCCGTAAAGTGCTGAAGGAATTAAAAAAACGTGGCTTTAAATTGGGCCGTACCCGCAATGATAATTATGTCGTAAAACTCAGAGAATTTAAACTGAAGGGAGATTCCAGGCTCAAAGGGTTTATAGATGAATTATTAATTGCTGCCATGATTGAAGCCCGTAGTTGCGAACGATTCAGGTTATTGTCCCTTCACATCAACGATGATGATCTCAAAAAATTTTATCACGAATTTATGGTATCCGAAGCCGGGCATTATACCATGTTTTTAGATTTGGCAAAAAAATACATGGAGCCAGAATATGTAAAAAAACGCTGGGAAGAATTTTTAAATTATGAAGCGGAGTTAATACAGAGTATTGAATACCGTGGGGATAGGGTGCATTGAAGAAATATTCCGATTCGTGGTGACACGAATCAGGGCGGCATAGGTTTTCCAACTTTTGACAACTTGATTAAAAACATTTCCAAATGATAATATTTTTCTAAAAAATAGCAATGATTAAGGAGATTTGCCATTACCCTGATGTTTATAAAACTAAGCAAAGGTTAAAAATGGGAAAACAGGATGGTCTTTGGAAATTCATAAGCCCCGCAGATTGACAACTAGTTTCCCAAACCTTTTCATCCAATACTTAAATTTAAACCTTCACCTCTTTCCATGTCCCCTTTCTAAACAACACATAACAAACCACAGCCATCAAGGTTTCAGCTAAGGGCACGGCTATAAAAATTCCAATTATTCCCATGACAGTTTGGGTATGTAGAAAATAAGCCAATGGCACCTGAAATACCCAAAAACCAAAAAAGTAAACCCAGGTAGGTGTTTTGGTATCACCCGCCCCATTGAAAGCTTGGGTAACCACCATGCCAATTCCATAAAAAATATAGCCGGAGCTTATTATTTGTAAAGAAAGGATGGCATATTTTATTTGACTCAATTCTACATCAGGAATAAAAATGCGGACTAAAGGATCGGCAAATACCATAAATATAAGGGTGACAAAAGCCATAAAGATTGCATTAAACTTAGCGGTAATCTTTACACTTTGCTCGGCACGTTCAGGTAGTTTAGCACCAAGGTTTTGCCCAACCAACGTAGCGGCTGCATTACTCATGCCCCAGGCCGGTAATATAAAAAATATGATGAGGCGAATGGCTGTTTGATAGCCGGCCGAAGCCTCACTTCCATATGTAGCTACCATAGCCGCCAAAAAAATCCAACTGGCCGAGGCAATTATAAATTGAAACGTGGCTGGTGAAGCTATACCTATCAATTTTTTAATTACATCAAAATCGGGCCTAAAATGGTGGGCTTTAATTTTCACAATCCCTTCGGCTTTATAAAGGTGGAATATTTGATATATTACACCTAGTGTTCTTCCGGTGGTGGTGGCTATGGCTGCTCCGGTTACCCCAAATTCAGGAAAAAAGCCGATACCAAAAATGAGCAAGGGGTCTAAAATAATATTGAAAATATTACCAATCCAAAGGCTTTTCATAGCTATGGAGGCATCGCCGGCCCCTCTAAAAATTCCGTTGATCAGGAACAATAAAATGATGACCACATTTCCGCCAAGCATTATCCTGCAATAGGTGGTACCCATGGCTATAGCTTCGGGCTGTGCTCCCATTAATTTTAAAATATCCCCGGCAAAAATAAAACCCGGGATTCCTAACATAACTGAAGTAATTACGGCTAATACTATGGATTGGGCCCCTGCTTTTGCGGCACCGTCCAGGTCTTTTTCACCTACCCTGCGGGCCACCATAGCGGTGGCTGCCGCACTTAATCCTATACCTACGGAATACACAATAGTAATAACCGATTCCGTTAGCCCAACGGTGGATACAGCATGTACACCTAATTTATTGACAAAGAAAATATCAACCACCGCAAAAACTGATTCTAAAGCAAGCTCCAGCATCATAGGGATGGCTAATAATACAACCGCCTTTCTTAGATTTATGGTTGTATAATCGTATTCATCGCCTTTAAGGGCTGATTTTATAATGGAAATATAACTGCTGCCTTTTGCTGACATGTTTAAATCATAGTATCGGGTAAAAAAAAAATTTTTGGCGAAAATAACTTAATTCACCAAAGAGATTAAATAGGAATGTTGTATTGACAGAATTAAAACAAACTATTTATAACCAACCGTCATTTCACGTTTGCCCGGAGGGCCGGGAAAAGATTTGACCCTAAAACCTGCCTGCTTCATTATCCGCTTAACTTCTCCTTTAGCACAATAGGTGCTAAGGAGGCCACCAGTCTTTAGTATTTCAAATAATTTAATAAATATTTCCAGAGTCCACATGTCATTTTGTTTCTCCGGAGCAAAGGCATCAAAATAAATTAAATCGTATTTATCAATAAAATTAAACGTTTGTACCCTATTTAAAAAACAGGTAAAGGCAAAATGAGATGTTAATGGGCGACTTATCCCATCTGTAATTTTTGAAAATTCAATAAGCTGCTTGGCTATATTTTCGGGGTATCCGGCTGCCAAATCTTTCAATATTTCAGAGCTCAATGGATAAGGCTCCAAGGCCGTATAGTTAATTTTTAAATTATTTTTTTTAGCTTCCAAATACGTTAAAGCTGCATTTAATCCTGTTCCAAACCCTACTTCCAAAATTGAAATGTCCTTAATCCCCAATAAATTTAACCCATTTTTAATAAAAACATGCATGGATTCCTGCAGGGCACCGTGTTTTGAATGGTAGGTTTCATCCAAAAATTCGTTGTAAATAGAAAAAGAGCCGTCGGCAGTTTTAATAACTTTCAATTCATTTTTATTATTAGCCATAAAAACTAAAATTTGCGGCATGCAAATCAACACCCTTTCTATAATTATTCCTGCATATAATGAAGAAAGAACTATACATCTTATATTAAATAAAATAAAAGAGGTTTCACTGATAAATAATATTAAAAAGGAGGTGGTAATTGTGAACGATTGCTCCACAGATAAAACCTCAGAAGTAATTAACATTTATATTAAAAGTAACCCAGAGCTTAATATTTCCTTTTGTGAGCATGAACAAAATAAAGGAAAAGGGGCGGCCTTGCGCACAGGAATAGCTAAGGCCACAGGTGAAATACTTGTGATACAGGATGCCGATTTGGAATATGACCCCAACGAGTACAACGATTTATTAAAACCTTTTTATGTGGCTAATGCTGATGTAGTTTATGGCTCACGTTTTATTGGCGGAAACCCTCACCGGATTTTATTTTTTTGGCACACCATAGGAAATAAGTTTTTAACTTTTTTCTCCAATATGTTAACTAACCTTAACCTAACGGATATGGAAACCTGCTATAAAATGTTCAGGCGGGAAATTATTCAAGGTCTGGATTTAAAAGAAAACCGTTTTGGGTTTGAACCGGAGGTAACTGCAAAAATTTCTAAAATTAAGGAAATAAAAATATACGAGATAGGGATTTCGTACTATGGCCGTACCTATGCAGAAGGAAAAAAGATTAACTGGAAAGACGGTTTCAGGGCGTTGTGGTGCATTTTGAAATACAATATTTAGCCATGCAGTCAGGAACCAAAAGTCCTTTAGCCTGGTTTTTATTAATTGTTCTTTCTGTAATTTGGGGAAGCTCGTTTATCCTTATGCACGAAGGGCTAAAGGCCTATTCATCCACCCAATTAGCCGCTTACAGAATCTGTATAGCCGGAATTTTATTTTTACCCTTTGGTATAGCCAATTTATTTAAAGTTGAAAAAAGCGATATTAAGTGGTTTGCCCTTTCAGGCTTAATGGGAAACTTTATTCCGGCATTTTGTTTTGCTTATGCTCAAACATATTTGCAAAGCTCCACCGCAGGAGCGCTTAATGCCTTAACTCCTTTCTTTACCTTAATTGCAGGCATTTTTCTTTTTTCAAAAATATTTAATAAATATAAAATTATTGGGATAGTAATTGGCTTAATTGGAGCTTTAACTTTAATAATAGCTAAACCCGGCGGTGGTATAGAAACAAATTATGAGTATGGGATTATTATAATAATTTCCACTTTATTTTATGGAACTAACGTAAATGTGATAGAAAGTAAATTAAGTAAATATAGTCCGATGTATATCGCTTCCATTCCTCTCAGCTTAATTTTTATACCGGGATTAATTTGCTTAATTTTATTTAATTTTCCATTTAGTTCAGCTCTATCTTCACCCTATATTAAAAGTACCTTATCAATAAGTGCACTTGGATTGTTAGGCACAGGTCTTAGCCTGGTATTGTTCAACAGACTTATCCAAATTACCAATGGCCTGTTTGCCTCTACCGTTACGTATATGATGCCTGTAGTTTCTACATTATGGGGCCTTTATTATCACGAGTCAATCGGCTTAATTCAAATAATGGCATTATGCTTAATTTTATTAGGTATCTTGGTTGTACGAAAATTCAATTAATCTCTTGCTTAATTATGTTGAAAAGTATTATGACAGCTTAATACGTGTGCTCCTTAATTTTGCTTAATGATTTCTGCCGTAGAATTAAGTAATATTTCCCTTGAGTTCCCTTTTATTGATTCATGGTTGTTCCTTTCTGGCGATTTAAAAGAATTTGAACCTGGATCGAATTTGTTAATTGATAAGTTCAAAGTACAAAAGCTACTTAGCCCCAAGCCCCAGCTCCCACTTTGGTTTGATTATAGTAAAATAGCTGCACCTAATCCGGAAAGTAGCCTTCAATTAGACTTATTGGGGCATAACGATGAGCCTGTTTTATTAATGGACGATTCCCTTTCGGGTTATTTCTACTTATTTAAATTGAAAAAATACGAACCGGGCGAAGGTATTTTTTATGGGAAAGATCAAAAACTATTGATTGAAAAAATGCTTAATTTATGGCTACTTAATATTATTAAGGCTAAAAATGCCTTGCAAAATGATACAGTAAATTACTTACAAATATG
>JBJXDS010000369.1:0-5678 GCA_046154525.1 Bacteroidia bacterium | reverse complement strand
TAATTCTTAATCATGATGATTTGGATTTTCAGAAAGAAACTTTAGCAAAATTTAATCTAAATAATATTGAATTAATAAATACATTTAAAAATCCTGACTTTCATATTCAAACAGAAAATTTGTATGTACCCTCCTATCCAAATAAACATGGTACAGTAAACAAATGGGTTTGTGATGAAGTTAAAGAAATGTTTCAAAATGAAGATATAAATAAAAAAAAACTTGATTCAAAATTTGCAAAACAAAATTCAAGATTGTACATTTCAAGACGAAATAAAACAGGAAGAAACTTTATTAATGAGGAGGAATTATTTCATTTGCTTGAGAAATTCGGATTCCAAAAAATTTATTGTGAAGACTATTCAATAGCTGAAAAAGTTTATATTTTCGGAAAAGTAGAATGTGTTATAGGACCCCACGGCAGCGGATTGGGTAATATTCTCTTTTGCAATGAAGGCTGCACTGTTGTTAATATTTTTTCTCCTAATTATTTTGATACATTTATTTGGTCGCTTGCTAATGCAAATAAGCTGAAGTATCATTATTTTTTTGGGGAGGGGGAAATACCCATAATTGAAAATGATATTACAAAACGTAACATTGAAATTGAAATAAACCTTGATAAATTTAAAAAATTAATAACAAAAATTCTTAATTAAATATTTGTATTTAAACTCTTTAGACAATGCCAATAAATTTAGAAAAAATTTACAAAAATAAAAAAGTTTTTATAACTGGTCATACGGGATTTAAAGGCAGTTGGCTTATTAGTTGGCTTCATATATTAGGGGCAAATATTAAAGGGTATGCATTAGAACCTGAAAATAGTTTTGATTTATATAATCTCATTAAAGGCAATAATTTATGTGAATCAATAATTGCTGATATTAGAAATAAAAAAAGGATTGAAAAAGAAATATTAGATTTTAAACCCGATTTTATCATTCATCTCGCTGCACAACCACTTGTTCGTTTAGCTTATGAAAAGCCTTCAGAAACAATTGAAGTAAATGCAACTGGTACTGCTTATGTTTTGGATGCAGTCAGAAAACTCGAACAACCTTGCGTTGTAATATTAATAACTACCGATAAAGTATATGAGAACCTTGAATTAAATTACGCCTATAAAGAAGATGACCGCTTAGGTGGCTATGATTTGTATAGTGCAAGTAAAGCGTGTTCAGAGTTAATTATCAACAGTTATCGTAATTCTTTTTTTAATGTTAATGATTATTCAGCGCACAAAAAAGACATTGCTAGTGCAAGAGCAGGAAATGTAATTGGAGGGGGTGATTGGTCTAAAGACAGAATTATTCCCGATGTAATTAAGGCACTAAAAAACGATGAAACAATTATTGTAAGGAATCCTAGTGCAGTGAGACCTTGGCAACATGTATTGGAACCACTTTCGGGATATTTACATTTGGGGGCCAAGATGTACAAAAACCCTGGAGAATATACTGGAGCCTGGAATTTTGGACCACAACTTGAAGATAACCTAACAGTAGACGGATTGGTAAAACAAGTAATTAATCTATGGGGTACAGGTACATATCATACCCCAGAGCAGTTAAATCAGCCCCATGAAGCCAATCTTTTAATGCTTGATATTACTAAGACTGTCAACAACTTGGATTGGTCACCAAAGATGAATGCCGCAGTTGCCATTGAAAAAACAATCAAGTGGTATAAGCAGTATTTCAATGACAAATCATCAATAGTTAATTATACATTTAGATCAATAGAGGAATTTAATGAGTTGTAAAAAAAAATTACAAGTATTATTCCGGTTTTTAATACAGAGTTTTAAATTAAACATCAAAAGGATATGCTTTATTGAGTGTTGGCAATTAAGCAGCTTAAATAAATTACCAATATACAATAAATTAAAATAGTCAGTTATCTTTCAAAATATTTTTTAAATGAGCAGTCAACTTATAAGAATTACAAAATGTGAAGTGTGTCAAAACACCAATTTAATCGATGTACTGGATTTGGGATTACATCCAATGTGTGATGATTTGGTTCCAGTTGACAGTAATTGGGTCTGTAACGAGTATCCTATTGATATTGCCTATTGTATAAATTGCTATACAGCACATCAAAAATATCAGATACCCAAAGCAGAGCTTTTCCCAAAAACCTATCACTATAGGGCGAGGTTCACTGCTGATGTATTAAATGGAATGCAGGTATTGGTGGAAGATGTAATTGAGATAAAAGGTAATTTACAAAACAAAAAAGTATTGGATATCGGATGTAATGATGGCAGTTTACTGAATTTCTTTAAAGCAAAAGGAGCAATAACTTATGGTATTGAACCAACAGATGCCTGGATGGATGCAAAATCTAATGGGCATAATTTAATCAATGGTTTCTTTTCAGTTGAAACTGCGAAGCAGTTTTTGGAAAACTCTAGCCAGCCTGACATAATTACTTTTACCAATGTTTTTGCACACATTGAAGATTTGGAAGAAGTAATTGATGCTTTAAAATTATTGTTGCATAAAGACACCATCATTGTAATTGAAAATCATTATCTCGGAGCTGTACTTGCCAAATTTCAATTCGATACATTCTATCATGAACATCCAAGAACTTATAGCTACAAATCATTTAGGTTCATTGCAAAATCTCTGGGACTTAATTTAGTGGGTGTTGATTTTCCTTCAAGATATGGTGGAAACATCAGAGTAATCATGGGTAACAATATTGTTTCAAAAAAAATTGATGAAGCAGCAGTATTGGAAAGGGAATCACATTTCTTTGACCAATTCACGACCATGAGGGAAAAGATTGAACTATGGAAGGTAAATATGAGGGAAACCATTGTTGAGAAAGTAAAGCTTCACGGAAAGTTAAAAGCAAAAGCATTTCCTGGAAGGGCGGCAATATTGGTTAAGATGCTGAATCTTGACGTGGATTTAATTTCCGCTGCATATGAAAAACCGGGTTCTATGAAAATAGGCAATTATTTACCGGGCACAAGGATACCCATCATGTCTGATGAAGAGTTATTTAAAACATTGAAGGATGAAAAAGTAATTTTAAATCTCGCATGGCATATAGAAATGGAAATAGCCAATTATTTAAAGGCGAATGGTTTTACTGGCGAACTGCTAAATATTCTGAAATAAGAAAATCATGACGGGTATTATTGGTTCGGGATTTGGTTTGTATGGTTATATGCCTGCATTATTGCAGGTAGATGAAAAGGTTTTTCTTTTGGAGAGAACCAAAGAAAAGTTTCTGCAACGAAAAGAGTTATTGTGTTATGAACACCGTATTCTTTGGGCTAAAGACCTTGATGAATTACTACCATACATTGATACATTAATTATCTCTTTACCCCCACAGGAACAATTCAAATTACTTAATATTGTTTTGCTTTATAGCAATATCAAACACCTGATTCTGGAAAAGCCGATTGCTGTGTCTCCTCTTCAATCAACCAATATTCTTCTTTCAATTTTTAATCAGGGAATAAACTTCAGAATAAACTATACATTCCTTGAAGCACAATGGTTAAAAGATGTGGAGAATGTTATCAGCCTAAACAAAGGAAATCTATTGTCTGTTTTTATTCAATGGCATTTTAAAGCACACCACTTCCGCAATCAGCTAATTACCTGGAAAAGCAATCATGAAGATGGAGGAGGGGCAATTAGGTTTTATGGCATTCATTTTATCGCTTTAGCAACACATTTAAGTTTTGAAAAAGTTTCTTTTTCATATGCAAATGCAACAGAAAAAAATGTTAGTAGCTGGATATGCAAATTTGAGGATTCTGAAAACAACAGTCTGAATATTGATATCGATTCCAATACTGACGTATCAGTATTCAGTATTAATATAGAAGCAAATGGCAAAAGTATATATAATTACAAAACAAGAGACCCCTTTGATGAAGTTCCAGGAAACAATTCAGGTTTAGATAAGCGTATTAATGGCTTGTCTGATTTATATCTAAATTTAAAGTCAGTTAATACCAGCATTGAATTGTTTAATTATTATCAGGCTACAAATCATTTGTGGGCCTCAGTTGAGAATATTTTAGAAGTTCAATAGTTCTAATTATGAGAAATACTATTTCTTTTGCATTGATTGGTTGTGGCAGAATTGCACAACGTCATGCAGAGCATATTTCAAAAAGGGGAATCCTTGCAGCAGTTTGTGATACCGCTACAGAGAAAGCAGATGAACTTGCCTCAAAGTATAATGCCAAAGTATATTACTCACTTGAATCATTATTGGCAGATGATATAGTTATAGATGTCGCAGCAATATGTACACCTAATGGTTTGCATGCAGAACATAGTATTGCATGTTTGAATGCAGGGTACAATGTATTATGTGAAAAACCAATGGCATTAAGTGCGGCCGATTGTGGTAAAATGATTCAGGCGGCAGAAAGAAACAACAAACGCCTTTTCTCTATAAAGCAAAACAGGTTCAACCCGCCTGTTGCGGCAGTTAAAAAAATTATTGACGAAGGGAAGCTTGGTAAAATATATAGTGTTCAGTTAAGTTGCTTTTGGAACAGGAATGAAGATTACTACCACAACTCCTGGAAAGGAACACAGAACCTTGATGGTGGTACGCTTTATACACAGTTCAGTCATTTCATAGATTTATTATATTGGATGATAGGTGACGTGAAATCAGCCAAAGCATTCACCAATAATTATGCACACAAGGGCATTATAGAATTTGAAGATACCGGTGTGGTGATACTAGAATTTACCAATGGAGCCGTTGGTACTGTTAATTATACTGTAAACAGCTATGGTAAAAACATGGAAGGTTCCTTAACAATATTTGCTGAAAAAGGAACCGTGAAAATTGGTGGTCAGTATTTAAATGAACTGGAATATCAAAATATTGATGGTTATAAAATAGAAAATTTACCACAAGGAAATACAGCTAATAATTATGGTAATTACCAGGGCTCAATGAGCAATCATGATCAAATTTATGACAATGTCATAGCTGTTTTACAAAAGAATGCAAGCATCAGTACCAGTTCCTTTGAAGGGTTGAAAACAGTGGAAATTATTGAAAAAATTTATTCCTCTGTAAAAGAAAAATGAATATGGCCACACCAAATAAATATAATTCATTAATAAAAGAAGATGTTGTTTTTGGTAATGACGTAAACGTTGTTGAGCCGGTAAATTTATACGGTTGCACTATAGGTAATGATTGCTTCATTGGTCCTTTCGTTGAAATACAAAAGGATGTAACGATTGGTAGCCGCACAAAAGTTCAGTCGCATGGTTTTATCTGCGAGTTAGTAACGATAGGCGAAGATTGCTTTATAGGACATGGTGTAATGTTTATCAATGATATTTTTGCCTCTGGTGGCCCTGCGGCAGGGGATAAATCACAATGGAAATCTACGCGAATAGGGAACAATGTTTCTATTGGCTCCAATGCCACAATTCTTCCGGTTTCTATTTGTAATAATATAGTAATTGGTGCTGGGTCAGTAGTAACAAAGGACATAACCAAACCTGGAATTTATGCAGGCAACCCAGCAAAATTTATCCGTTCAATATAAAAATATGCGTATTCCATTTGTAGATTTAAAAGCCCAATACAATAGCATTAAACCAGACATTGACAAAGCTATTGAAAATGTAATAAAAGACACTGCTTTTATTGGCGGTAAATATGTT
>JBJXDS010000368.1:0-8219 GCA_046154525.1 Bacteroidia bacterium | reverse complement strand
AAAAGGATTATCTAAAATATACCGAACCCGATTTCGATATTAATTCTGTTTCTAAATCCGTGTTTGTAACCAACGATGCCGAGGTGAGATTTAAATTTTTTAAAAAATCACTATCAAGCGTGGGTGTGGTTCAATCATCGGCCCAAGCCACCGTGGCCAATTTTTTAATAACCGATACCTCCATTTCAAACCAATCCACCAGAAACCAAATTGCTTTTTGGGCCAGCCATTATCACCATATTACAATTATTAATACTATGATTTCGGCTAGCATACGACAAGAAATAGTGGATAACAAACCTTTGCCGTTTATCCCTTCACTGGGTTTCAATACAAAACTTCATAAGTATTTTAATATTTACGGCAAAATAGGAAGGGTTTACCGGATTCCTACTCTGAACGACCTGTATTGGATACCTGGAGGAAACCCCACACTAAAACCAGAATCAGGTTGGGCTGGGGAGTTGAGTGGCGAATTTAATCGAAAAACTAAAAAAGTAGATTTCACAACTTCCGTAACTGCCTTTGGTAGGATTATTGAGAATTGGATACTGTGGCAACCCGTCAGTTCACAGCTTTGGTCACCGTTAAATATTGGTAAAGTCTACAGCCGTGGAATTGAAATAAGGGGAAATTTTAAAATATTTTTTACTAAAAACCTAAGCGGTAGAGCCGGCTTCAGTTTCGACTACACAAAATCGGAAAACAAGGATATTAATAGTACAAATTTTGGTAAGCAACTGCTGTATGTACCATTTGTAAAATCATCGCTGTTTGTTGGTTTATTGCCAGGCTATGGTTTCACAATACTGCTAAATGGTATTATAGTTGGCAAACGTTATGTAAGTTCCGACAATCTTGATTTTACACCATACTACACTTTGATAAATTTTGCGTTGAGCCGCGATTTGAAATTTAAAACTACCGGCATAACTATTTTTGGAAAGATTAATAATATTTTAGATAAATATTACGAAACCATAATATGGCGGCCCATGCCCGGTATAAATTATGAATTAGGGATAAGGGTTAATTTTTAAAAAATAAAAACGGTATAAAATTAAAAAATGAAAAATATAATATTCACATTACTCCTTCTTCTCTCAGGTTTTACAAGTTTTGGGCAATATGCGTCTGCAGCCGGAAAGCCAGGAACTACAGCCATAAATAAAGATTCATCCATTTTTATAAACTGGGCCAAACAATGCACCATCCTGAGAGGTTGGAAAAATATAGCCCAAAAAGATTCCGGGTTTACCACTATCGGCGATAGCGCATCGGCAATAGGTAAAGCAGGAGAAAATGGAATTGTAAGTTTGGGTGATAGTGGTATGGCCATTTGTCAATTTCCAAAGCCAATTAAGGATGGACCGGGCTGGGATTTTGCCGTTTTTGAAAATTCTTTTGACGATAGGTATTTGGAATTGGCTTTTGTTGAAGTGAGTTCGGATGGATTTAGATATTTTAAATTTCCCAATCATTCATTAACTGATACTGTAAAGCAAACAGGTCCTTTTGGTTTTACTGAACCCGAAAAAATAAATAACCTAGCCGGGAAATACCGATCAGGATACGGCACCCCCTTTGATATTAGTGACATTCCCGATTATAAAGACCTGGATAAAAATGCGATTAGATTTATAAAAATAGTGGATGTAATTGGAAGTTTAAATCCTGCATTTGCTGCGTATGACACCGCCGGGAGAAAAATTAACGACCCATGGCCGACGGTTTTTTCATCGGGTGGTTTCGACTTGGACGCGGTTGGTGTAATTTATGAACAACCAAGCGTTGGAATAGTGAATATTCATTCTTCCAAATTCATTACCGGTCCTAATCCAATTGCAGAATTTCAAAAATTAAATTTAACCATGCCCAATAATTTGGTTTCTGAACTAAAAATTTATGATATGTACGGACATTTTGTTAACGAAATTAAATTGACCGATGCTGAACAAACCATCGAGGCTAAATATTTGCCAAGGGGTTTATTTTTTATACATATTTCTAACATTCAATATTATAGTATTTATAAAGGTATAAAATTATGATTCGGAAAATTAGAAAATGTTACACATTGGGACGGATAAAAGTTTTCGTACGGAGGCAAGAAGAACACATAGAATTAATTAATTTTTTTAGTTTTTTTTTAAGAAATAAACTCGGTGTTCTTCTTGTCACCGTTAGATTTTTTTTAATTTTTTCCATAGCCATACTGTTCTCAAACTGCAATGAGGATCCAAAAACAACTCCTACCCCACCCATAACAAGAGGCAAAGGCTTATTTGTAGTAAACGAAGGAACTTTTACTTTAGGAAATGCATCACTTTATTATATTAACCTGGATAATGATGACAAAAATACCCAGGAGGATATTTTTAAACCGAATAACAACCGCCCATTAGGAGATATATTTCAAAGCATGACTTTAATAAATAATAACGCCTGGTTGGTGATTAATAATTCAGGGAAAATAGAGGTGATAAACCCTGAGACTTCAAAATCTGTGAGTACCATAAAAAACTTAAGATCGCCCCGTTTTGCTCTAGAAGTTTTGCCAAATAAAGTTTATGTAACTGATATTTACTCCAACACCATTCATATTATTGATGCCACTTCCTTTATAAAAATAGGTGAGATTAAATGCCCGGGTTGGACCGAAGAATTAATAATCCATCAAAATAAAGTTTGGGTTACCAACTTTAACCGTAATTACATTTACACCATAAACCCAAATACTGATTTAATAACCGACAGCATAGCACTTGCATACGGTGGTTCAAGTTTACTGGCCGATAAAGACGGAAAAGTTTGGGTATTATGCTCTGGTGATTTATTAAAAAATAAAACCGGTGGTTTGTTTTGTATTAACCCGGTTTCAATGAAAATAGAAAAGCAATGGTTATTTTCCAAAGATAATTTTAACCCTATAAAACTGAGACAAAATGTAGCCCAGGATAGCATGTATTTTGTGTACAAAGGCGTTTATGGGTTTTCTAAAAAATCAGCTACCATTGCTGCAAGTCCTTTTATTACAGAACCAGTTGGTTCTTCGTTTTATGGTTTAACAATTCAGGTTGCCACTGGAAATATTTTAATTGCCGATGCTCAGGATTTTGTGAGTCGTGGCAAAATATTGGTTTATTCATCCAAAGGTGTTTTTATTAAATCATATAAGGCCGGAGTTAATCCAAGTGAGTTTTTTTGGTGGTAGAATACATCAAATTGATAAAGAAAAAACCAATAAAGGTTTCTTTTAATTTTGTAAAAAGTTCTTTCGGAAATTAGTCTCAAAACTTGTGTAAATATTTTTTTACAATTCGTAACAAAGCATCTTAATTCACAATAAATTTGTAGGATTTTAAACGGATTTCGCTTTAATGGGCATTTTTAACTTTTTAACACAAGAATTAGCTATAGACTTAGGCACAGCAAACACCCTAATAGTTTATAAAGACAAAGTAGTAGTGGATGAACCATCGATAATTGCTAAAAACCGAACAACCGGAGAAGTAATTGCAATTGGAAAAGAAGCCCAAAAAATGCATGGCAAGGCCCATGAAAACATTAAAACTATTCGCCCTTTAAAAGATGGGGTAATAGCAGATTTTGAAGCAGCCGAGCAAATGATAAGGGGAATGATAAAACTTATCAATCCCAACAAAACCCTTTTTAAACCACAGTTAAAAATGGTTATCTGTATTCCTTCTGGAATTACAGAGGTAGAAAAACGGGCAGTGAAAGAATCGGCTGAACGTGCTGGTGCCAAAGAGGTATACTTAATTCATGAGCCGATGGCTGCTGCTATAGGGATAGGTATTGATGTGGCTGAACCAATGGGAAATATGATAATTGACATTGGAGGTGGAACTACCGAAATTGCTGTAATTGCACTTTCAGGCATCGTTTGTGATCAAAGCATTAGGGTTGCCGGAGATGATTTTACAGAAGATATTATTGAATACATGCGTCGCCAGCATAATTTATTGATAGGCGAAAGAACTGGTGAGGTAATAAAAATTGAAGTCGGTTCAGCACTTCCCGAACTGGACAATCCACCTGAAGATTACCCAGTAAATGGAAGGGATTTGATGACAGGCATTCCCAAGCAAATTCATATTTCATATTCCGAAATAGCTCTGGCTTTGGATAAATCTATTTCAAAAATTGAAGAAGCTGTATTAAAAGCATTGGAGCTAACCCCTCCCGAATTAAGTGCTGATATTTATAAGACCGGTTTATATCTTACTGGTGGTGGTGCATTACTTCGCGGATTGGATAAAAGGATTTCCATAAAATCAAAACTTCCAGTTTATGTGGCCGAAGATCCACTTCGTGCAGTGGTAAGAGGCACAGCCCATGCACTTAAAAACCTTGAATCGTTTAAATCAATAATGCAGTAATTAAATGAACCCGGTGGGGAAAGCCAATGCGTAATTTTTTCCTCTTCATACAGCGTTATTCTCACTTCTTTCTTTTTCTAATTCTTGAATCTATGGCCTTTTATGCTATTTATTCATTCAACTATTACCACCATGCCGTATTGTTAAACACCTCGAATAATGTAAATGGGTATATCCTCAATCAAAGGGCAAGCATTACAAAATACTTTACCCTTGGCGAGGAAAACAAAAGGTTGCAAAAGGAAAATAGTACCCTCCGCAAAAAGATATTGGAATCCTATTATATTGATAATGGCGATACTGTTAGAAATACAGATACTACTTTTAACCAGCGTTTCGATTATATTATTGGAAATGTTGTTCAAAACTCAACCGATTTAGCCAATAATTATATCACAATAGATAAAGGTACCAGGCATGGAGTAGCCAAAAATGATGGGGTAATATGCCCTCAAGGAATTGTGGGAATTATAGTAAACGTATCTGAAAATTTTTGCATTGCCATGTCTGTTTTAAACAGTAAAACGGACATACCTCCTAAATTGCCGAATAATAACTCGCCAGGAAAACTGATATGGAAGGGCAATTCGCCTTATCATGCATATCTGGAAAGAATTAATAAATTTACCCCTGTAAAAAAGGGTGACAAAGTTCAAACTAGCCCTTACTCCAGAATATTTCCAGAAAACGTAATGATTGGAAAGGTAGTAGAAATTAAAAATGCACCAGGGGGTGCTTTTTTAAGTGTAAAAGTAAAACTGTCCACTAATTTTACGAACCTCAGGAGTGTATACATTGTAAAAAATTTACAACAAAACGAATTACAATTATTAGAAGAACAAATATCCGGTGGCAATTAGTATTCTCAGACATATTTTCGCGTTTTTACTCCTTGCAGGATTGCAGGTACTAGTACTTAATGGGCTTGATATAAGTAGTTATGCCAATCCTCAAGTGTTTATCCTTTTTTTACTTTTATTACCTGTAAATACAGATATTTGGTTTTGTCTTATTGCCGGATTTGTTAGTGGGGGGTTGGTAGATGGGCTGGCTAATTCCTATGGTATCCATGCCTTTGCAGGAACGGCTTTGGGTTTTTTTCGTTATTTTTATATTAAATATTCTCTCGATAAAGAAGCGATAGAAAGGGGTATGACACCTAATTTAAGAAATATGCCAGCAAGTTGGCACTTATTTTATTTGTTAATATGCTCTTTACTTTACCATTTGCTCGTTTTCTTTTTAGAAGCCTTTACCTTTAATGGATTGATGACCACAAGCCTTAAGGCTTTAAGCAGCGGGCTAATAGCCACGTTCATAATGTTCCTCATAGGATTTTTATTTAGCCGAAAAACTACCAATGTCTGAAGGAAGTACCCGCAACAATTCGTTAATTATTGCTGTAATTGCCATTGGCATTATTTTTTCAGCCCGGCTATTTTATTTACAAGTAATTGATACATCTTATGTAGGTTTTGCCAATGCCAATTCAAAGAAAATATTGACAATTCATCCTAACCGGGGTTTGATTTATGATAGAAATAATAAGTTGATTGCCTATAATGATAACTTTTATGACCTCATGATTTCCTATCCTTTTAAACTTAAAAATTTTGATACCACAGGCTTTTGTAATATATTGAGGATTACCAAAGAGGATTTTTTGAAACGCTTAAAAAAAGCAGATAAGACGGTTTATAAAGGTAGTGCTGTATTTTACAAAAATTTAGAACAATACAAATATGCAGCCCTACAGGAACGAATGTATGATTATGAAAAATTTTACATTGACATAAAAACCGACCGTAAATATAAAACATCAGGAGGGGCGCACGTTTTAGGATATATCGGTGAAATATCGGCCAAACAATTGGAAGAGTTAGAAGTAGAAGAATATTATACAAAAGGCGATTTTATTGGCCTCACAGGCATTGAAAAATATTATGAAAAAGAACTTAGAGGTCAAAAAGGTGAAGAAGTAATATTAGTTGATAGTAAGGGAAAGCTGCAGGGAAATTATTCAAAAGGGAAATATGACAAAGCACCCATTGCCGGTAAAAAAGTATCTACAACCTTAGATTTAAATTTACAGGAATTTGCTGAAAAACTAATGCAAAACAAAATGGGAAGTGTAGTGGCTATTGAACCCTCTACTGGCGAAATACTTACTTTGGTTTCAAGTCCTGGGTATAATCCTGAAGACCTTTCGATTCGAAACAAGCGCAAAAACTACGGCAAACTTTTATTAGATCCTACCAAACCTTTATTTAATCGTGCTGTAACTGCAGCTTATCCACCAGGCTCGGTTTTTAAATTGCTCAACGGTCTTATTGGGTTACAGGAGGGAGTTATTTATCCCGAAACAAGATTTCCATGCTACTCAGGTTTTTCTATAGGAAGGCTTCATGTAGATTGTCACCCGCATCCACCTAATCTTGATTTGAGGGGCAGTGTGGCCAATAGCTGTAATGCCTACTATTGCAATACCTTTAGGGAAATTTTGGAAAATCCAAAATATAGATCAACAAGGGAAGCTTATATCCATTGGAAGGAATATATGTTACAATTTGGATTGGCCGCTAAATTAGGTTCGGATATTAATTTTGAATCGAAAGGAAATATACCAAGTCCTGAATTTTATGATAAAATGCATAATAATAAATGGGGATTTTCGCGACTTATTTCGCTTTCCATAGGACAGGGAGAAATTCTTATCACCCCATTGCAAATGGCGAATGTTATTAGTACCATTGCCAATCGCGGATATTATTATACCCCGCACTGTATTCGGGAAGTTGACGACAAGCCAGCCATCCCTCAAAAATTTAAAGAAAAACATAAAATTAAAATTCATCGCGACCATTTTGAGGCAGTTGTAGAAGGCATGGCAGGGACATTATTAAACGGAACAGCCACCGGGGTAAGGATAGAAGGTATTGAAATATGCGGAAAAACAGGGACTGTTCAAAATCCTCATGGAAAAAATCACGCAGTGTTCATGTGCTTTGCTCCTAAAGACAATCCTAAAATCGCCATTGCGTGTATAGTTGAAAATGCAGGGTTTGGAGGAACATGGGCAGCTCCGGTAGCTACATTGATGATTGAAAGATATTTAAAGAAAACCGATACCACTTCCCGACCCGATTTGGAAAAACGGTTGTTAAATGCCTATTTTTTATCAAAACCGAAACCCATAGATACGGTTAGAAGAAATTTTATTAGAGATTCTACCCGAAAAGCAAAAAACGATTCCTCAGAAAGAAGAAAGAGACAAAATAACACAAATAACAAAACCAATCGTGGACCTTACAATTGGGATATGGTTTTAAACAAGGATGAAATCTCGTTAAGAACCAGGCCCAGACCAACCACGAATTAAGACACGGCATTCCATAAGGCCTTAAGCTATAAGACGGAAAATTGCACATCGAAGATTAGGCAATACAATAAAAAATAAATATGAACTAATTGCCAAATCGAAAATTCGATAATACTTAACATAAAAAATGAATATGAAATAATTATCAAATGAGAGAGAAAAAAATAATTGATACTGACACATTCGATTGGCCAATAATCCTCATTTATATTCTGATGGTTTTATTTGGCTGGTTCAATATTTATTCAGCATCATGGAATGAATCAACAGGCAGTATTTTTGATCTCAATAAAAATTACGGGAAGCAGTTTCTTTTCATTTGTGTATCGGCTTTTATTGCCATTTTCTGGTTATTTCTCGATTATAAAGTCTTCAGTTTGTTTTCATATGTGGTTTATGGAATCCTTGTGGCGTTGGTTATTTTAGTATTTGTATTA
>JBJXDS010000367.1:0-12962 GCA_046154525.1 Bacteroidia bacterium | reverse complement strand
ACAGTAAAAACAAATTTTAAAGTAAATACTTCAGGTATTTTAGATACCATCAATGAAAATATTGGAAGCGATTTTGGAGTTACACTGCCTGAAATATTAGGTGGTCAAACAGATGTTAATTTTAATGTTTTAAAAAATCGTAACCGCGGAATGGGCGTTAGCATTGGGGCTACCTACCAGTTGATACCAAAGATAGTGCTTACTGCCAGTATAGTAGATATGGGTTTTATTAATTGGAAAGACAATGTACAAAATTACCAAACACTAGACCCCGATAGAAAAGTAGAATTTTATGGGTTAAAATTTACCGATTACTTTAGTAGTAGCCCCAACATGGATTCTTCGTTAAAAGATTTGGCAGATACACTTAAGAAGAAATTTGAACTAAAAAGTACTTATAAGGGTTACCGAACTAGTTTACCAACCACATTTTATTTAGGTGGTAATTTTTGGTTAACCAAACGCCATAATTTTGGAGTGTTATTTTATGGTAGTTATTTCCAAAAAAAGCTAAATCCAGCCATTACCTTATCCTATAATGGAAAAATAACCAAAATTATAGGAGTTTCTGTTAGCTATTCGATGGTTAATAAATCATTCGTAAACGGAGGAGTAGGTCTTACCCTAAACGGTGGACCATTTCAATATTATTTTGTGGCCGATAATATTTTGGGAATTATTAAGTATCAAAGTGCCAATACGGTTGATTTCAGAATGGGTATTAATTTTACTTTTCTCAGAAAAGACAAACAAGCCGGACTTAGCGGAAAATCTAAAAAATTGTAAAAATTAAAAAAACAATTTTTTTAATTTAAAATGAGATATTTTTTATAATTGCCAACTATTCTCCAATTATAATTCCTGATTTATAATAAATTGCGGCATCAATATTTGCATTGGTCGTTTTAAATTTTTTATCTAAATTTTTGAAAGAATCATCGTTTATAAGCCAGAACAAGGACAACTGGAAACACTACGAAAAAGTGTTGAACGGTCAATCTACCGAGCCCGACGAACTGCATGATTTGTTTATCCAGGTAACCGACGATCTTTCCTATTCCCGTTCATTTTATCCCAACCGTTCGGTAAGGGTTTACCTAAACAGTTTGGCACAAAAAGTTTTTTTAAAACTATATACAAACCGCCGCCGTAAACATTCTTTTTTAGGCAAATTTTTTAAAGATGATTTGCCTGCAATCCTGTTTAGTGCCCGCAAAGAATTATTGGTTTGCTTTTTGGTGTTCATGCTTTCATTTACCGTAGGTGTGTTTAGTAGCAGGCATCAGCCAGGCTTTGCAAGGCAAATATTGGGCAACCAATATGTGGAAATGACGAATAAAAATATTAAAGAGGGCAAACCCATGAATGTGTATGCAGGGGGAGATAAATTGTACTCATTTTTGTGGATTGCTAAAAATAATCTTACAGTAGATTTATTATCATTTGCTACCGGATTACTATTTGCCATAGGAACCCTGTTTGTGCTGGCTTATAATGGGGTAATGGTGGGGGTGTTTCAATATTTTTTTTATGGAACAGGCTATTTTACGTTTACAGTTTTAACCATTTGGCTTCATGGAACTTTAGAAATATTTACGATTATTCTATCGGCCACGGCTGGCTTGGTATTTGGCAAAGGGCTGGTTTTCCCAGGCACTTATTCGCGGGTACAGGCATTTCGCATTTCAGCTATTAAAGGGGTTAAAATTCTTTTTGTGGTAATTCCACTTACTCTTACTGCTGCTTTTATCGAGGCCTTTATTACCGGCCAATCTGGTACTCCGCTTTATTTAAAAGCGTCTCTTATTATTGTTTCACTTTTTTTTATTCTTTTTTATTTTGTTTGGCTGCCTTGGCTTAAGTTTTCAAAAACAGGATTACACGTAGAAGAGAATGAATTGCCCATGTACACTATCCCAAAACTGGTGGTATTTGAAATTAAAACTGTAGGTGAAATAGTGGCAGATATGTTTAGAGTTTGGAAAAAACAACTGGCCATTATTGTACCGTTATCATTAGGTCTTAGTATTGCCTTGGTGCTCGGTGTTTACTTTGTTCAAGCCAGGCAAATCCAATATCAGATGGTTGGTGGAAATGTTATTTTTAATGTTTTGAAATTATTAAAAATCAATGTATGGTTCAGGGATGGGTATTACAGTCTGTGGCCTGTTTTGATAGTTGCATTTTCATTATTTACTGTTTTTTTTCAATATTATTTTTTTTCAAATCACGTTTGGCAATACATTTCCCTTAAAGCAAAATTGTCTCGATTTATAGGAGCGTTTATTTTCATTTTTTTAGCATTAGGTAGCTTCTTTTTTTGCGATGGTTTTTGGTTTTTTGTTCTTTATTTTTTTATAGTCTTCCCAATTTGTATTTCAATTACCTCCGATGTGTTTAGCAACAAAATGTTGGGAATAGGCAATGGAGTAATTTATTTTTTTAATACATTTTTTTCAAAATTATTACTCAATTTTACTTTGCTCATTTTGCTTTTTATTTTTTATCTATTTGTTTCATCCCCAATTCTAAATTTAATTATTGAAGTAATAAGTAATGGATTAAAACTTAGCGACCCAGTGTTGTTTGAGATTGAAAAAATTACAGTATTGGTTTTAGGTATGGCATCACTTTTAATGATAATTCCATTATTTATTTATGGTAATACATTGCATTATTTTAGTGCTAAGGAAAAACTTACGGCCTCCACTCTAAGAACAAGTTTAGAAAAAATATGGTAATCCAAAAAATGTACGTGGGATCTTTTATCCTAAATTTTTTAATTTTATTTTTTTTAATTTTTCTAAATGCTACTCCGGTTCATTCAAATGATAGGACAGAGGATTATTTAAACAGTAAACCCGAAGGAAATTCATTGAATAAAAAAAGTTGGGAGAAGCTAAAGGATGATTATAAATATAAAACACCAAAGATTGATGCCAAAAAGAAACAAAAAAAGAACTCAGAAAATAAGGTTTCCTGGCAGGGTGGTTCTTTTTTAATGAAGGCACTGGCCTATGCCGCCATATTTGTTTTGCTGTTAGGGGTTATATATCTATTGGCGAGGTTTGTTTTTTTGGGCCATAAAAATTTTAAAAATAAAGCTATACAATATGATGTAAATGCTGAGCCTGAAGATATAAATGATATGGATACTGACCCGTTACTTTCAGTTGCTTTAAAAAATGAAGATTATAGACTGGCAACCCGACTTCGATTTTTGGCTTTGCTTCAAATACTTAATTTGAATACTAAGATACAATGGAAAAGGGATCGTACCAATCAGCATTATTCACAACAACTTTGGGGTACTTCTATTTATATTTCTTTTCGCCAACTATGCCTGATTTATGAATCCGTTTGGTACGGCGATTACCAAATAAATAGCGAAGGTTATCAAATTGTGAATGAAAAGTTTGAACATATTATTTTACAATTAAATACCAAAACATATGTTTAAAAAAAACTGGCCATTTATTATAGCAGGGGTTATTGTGCTTAGTTTGGCAAGTTTTTTTTATTATGTCTATGTTAAAAGTCCAACCTATAACTGGATTCCAAATTATAATCATTCAAGTAATTCACCTTATGGAAACGAACTGCTGTATAAAGTGATGAAAGGTCTTTATCCTCAAAGGCAATTTACTACCATCGAAGAACCTTTATTTTACAACAGAGCGTTTAATAGTGTAGATAAGAAAAATAATATTTATTTCTACAGCGGCCATGATTTTTTGCCCGACCGTTCCACCATTTCGGCTTTGTATAATTTTATAAATAAGGGGAATCAGGTTTTTATAACGGCCAATGAGGTTTCTCAGTATTTTTTGGATAGCCTGCTTCACCCTGAGTTAAGTTTGGTGCACCCTCAGGATAAGCAATTAAACGCATTATCGCTATTGGAATGTGTAAATATTAAACCAAATATGCTGCACCCTTTAATTAAATTAAATAAGGTGCCAGTCATTAAATTTAAAGTGTATGAGGCTGTATTACCTATGTCGGTCGGTTATTTTTCAACTAATTTTTTCGATACTCAGGAATTAAATACTTCAGATTATAATTATTATCGAATTGGATATTTTAATATTTCAAAAAAAGAGGAGTATACCAATTACATAAAAATAAAAGTAGGGGAGGGATGGTTGCATTTATATTCATCCCCGTTGGTTTTTACTAATTATCACCTTCGCCAACAGGAAGTTTTTAATTATGCTCAAAAAGTTTTTACTCATCTTGAGCCAGGGGATGTTTTTTGGCATGTAAATTCATACGCCAGCCAAGGAACAAGTGATGGAGCCATTGAAAAAGGAAAAAGCCCATTCGGAGTTTTGCTTTCATTTCCTTCGTTTAGATATGCCTGGTATAGTTTTATAGGGGCTTTATTTTTATTTTGTATTTTTAATTTTAAAAGACGGCAAAGGGCCATCCCAGTTTTAGAAACTAACTCTAATACGTCCATTGATTTTGCCGCCACCATTACAAAATTGTATCTGGCCGATGGAAAACATAAAAATATTGCACAACAAAAATTTCGATACTTTTTTAATTATGTTCGAACAAAATTTGGAATTAACTTAAAAGAAAATAGTAGTGATGAAAAATCAAGACTTTCTTATCTAAGTAAGGTAAACCTAAATAATATTGATAAAATAATGTTTCATTACATTCAAATGGAATCATTGCCTGATACAACGGCTGAAGAATTAAATGAGTCGGTAATTTTAATAAATGATTTTTATAAAATATCAGGTTAACCTTCAATTTATGACAACAACTTTTGTCTTAAATAAAATTCAAGTTGTTCGTTTGAAGTAGATAATTTTCCGGTAAGTTCCTCTTTTTCTTTTTTTATTCTATAAATTTCGAAGGCTTTTTTGATGGTATCCCTTAATTCATCTTCGTTCCAAGGTTTTTGAAGGTACGAGTAAATCTGTCCCAAATTAATGGCATCTTTTAAGGCATCAATATCTGAAAATCCGGTTAATAAAATTCTTATTTGGTCAGGATAATCCTGAACGGCTTGTGCCAATAATTCTGAACCCGTGGTTACGGGCATTCGTTGATCAGTAATTAATACTTGAATATCGTTTTCTGCAAGTATTTCTTTTGCCACTACTGCCGATATGGCTGTAAAAATTGTAAAATCACGACGGAATGTAGCTTTGAAAGCAATCAGATTGTTCTCTTCATCATCAACATACAATACCGTAATTTTCTGTTCTTGCTCCATTATTAAAAAGGGTTTAAGACAAAGTTAAGTTATTATTAAAATAACAAAGTAATTCATTTTTTATGCGATACTTATTAAATCTAATTGCTTAGTCAAAATTAAATAAAAATTTAGAATTACAAACTTATTTTATAAAAAAAAATGATTGCATTATGATATTCTCCACTAAATTAGTCAAGTGTTTACAAGTAGAGTAGTATATATAAATGAATATATATTTATTTGCTATTACTACTGGGGATAAATATTTAATGCAAGAACTACTACAAAAACTAAAGTATTGCCAGGCCACAGAAATAAATGGCAATACCGATATTATGCCTGAATTTTTCAGGCTTAATAATACTGCCCAAAAACAATCTTTCCTACAGTTATTAAGCACCCCGGGTATTGCAGTATATGATTATTTGCTTGGCACCCTTATGGAATTTATCAAAACCAATTCGCCATCGCATAAGTTTACCTTGGATGAATTGCAAAAGGCAGCCTTAGACCATATTGCCCCTCTTACTATTGAAGAATATGGAGTTTGGGTATATTACCCCTGGAGTAATAAGGTAGTGCATATCCTTGACAAGGAAGAATTTATTGAGGTACGAACAAGTCGGAATCAAAATAAAATAACAAAAAAAGAAAGGGATATTTTGCAGCAGAAGAAAATTGGGGTAATCGGTCTTTCTGTAGGCCAATCGGTTTCACTTACCTTGTGTATGGAGCGAATTTGCGGAGAAATTCGTTTGGCAGATTTTGACACCTTAGAACTTACAAACCTCAACAGGATAAGGACCGGTGTTCATAATTTGGGTTTGCCTAAAGTGTATGCCGTAGCCCGTGAAATAGCCGAAATTGACCCCTTTATTTCCATAAAATGTTTTGAAAATGGGATTGTGGAATCAAACATGGATGATTTTTTTATAGATGGAGGCAAGCTTGATTTACTTATCGAGGAGTCAGATGGGTTTGATATTAAAATTTTGGCCAGAATCAGAGCAAGGGAATTAAAAATACCGGTAATTATGGAAACAAGTGACAGGTGTATGGTGGATGTGGAGAGATTTGACCTAGAACCGGAAAGACCTATACTCCATGGATTGGCCGCCCATTTGGATATTGAAACACTTAAAAGTTTAAAAACAAATGAGCAGAAGATTCCTTATATGTTGGATATATTAGGAATTGATACCATGTCAAACAAACTAAAGGCTTCCATGATGGAAATAGAGCAAACCATTACCACTTGGCCACAACTAGCCAGTTCGGTTACCATGGGGGGAGGAATAGCAGCTGATGTAAGTCGAAGAATTTTACTGGATCAATACCACGATTCAGGCCGTTACCATGTAGATATTGAAGAATTAATAGGTGATAAAAATCCACTGGAAGAAGCCACTACCGTTTTAAAACCACTTGTTTTTAAGGATGTGGCGGTTTATGCTCATAAGTTTAATGCCGAAATACTCCCTCTTCAGGCAAAGTTGGAAAAGGATCAGGCAATTAAAATAGTTGACGCTGCAATTTGGGCAGCATCAGGCGGAAATTGCCAGCCCTGGAAATGGGTTTTAAAAAATGATTCCTTATTACTTTACCATGGCATTGAAGGAGGTCCTGAATTTTTAAGCTATGGTAATTTTTCAAATTATATAGCGTTGGGGGCTTCCATGGAAAATGCAGTTTTATGTGCCAAGCAATTAGGGTTTGATTCAAAAATTGATTTATTTCCCGATAAAAAACAAAATGAATTGGTGGCACAAGTCAGATTTTTTCAAGAACAAACAAAGGATGATAACATGCTTTGGCTGGCTTCCGGAATAAGTCTGAGGCACACAAACAGGGCTATAGTGCCACGACCGGTTATTGAAAAAGAATTATTAGACGAACTGGTGAAGTTGACGAAAGAAATGCCAGGGGCCCAATTGAATGTATTTACGGATCCTAATGAATTGGATGAGATTGCGGATATGCTGGGTGAACTTGAAACAGTGCGGCTTTTAGAAAAAGGGGGTCATGCTGATTTTGTGGATGAAATAAGATGGATAGAAGAAGAAAATGTAGAAAAACGAGATGGTGTGGATATTAGAACGGTAGATATTACCAATTCGGAAATAGCTGGTTTGAAAGTGGCCCAGAATCCTGATGTAATAAGCCTTGTAAGTAAATGGGGAGGTGGTAAAGCATTCAAGAAAATGACAAAAAAATCGATAGACTCGGCTGGGGCCATTTGTATCCTTTCAATGAACGGTAAATCCCCATCTCACTATTTCAATGGTGGAAGAATATTAGAAAGAATTTGGATTGCGGCAAATTTGAAAGGTTTGGCATTTCAACCTATATCCGCCTGTTTATTCTTATATATAAGGTTAATTGAAGGCAAAGGAGAGAATTTAAGCCGGGAAGGGCAAGAAAGATTATGGGAATTGAGACCACAATTTGAAAAAATGTTTAAAATACTACCGGGCTACGGTGATATTTTAATATTTAGATTGACCAAAGCAGAAATACCGGAAGTAAAATCGTTAAGAAGGCCATTAGAAATGGCTTTTGAAAGTATAAAATAAGTATGCATAAAATGTCATTACGTGCTTTCAGGGCCATTGATGAGCCCGAAACCTGTATTAAATACAGGGACGGGCACGTATCTGTACTTATTGATTATGGGGTAACGGGCATAACAACAAACAATGATGAATGGATGCAGAATCCTTATATTTATGTGATTGTGGCTGAGCTTTTTCCTAATAAAGAGATAGTAGGAGGTATACGGTTGCAAATTTCAGATGAAACAAGGTCACTACCAATTGAAAAAGCAATTGGGAAAATGGATCCGAGGATATTTGACATTGTCAAAAATTTCAGAGAAAATGGCGGAGTGGGTGAGTTGTGTGGTTTATGGAATGCCAAAGTAATTGCCGGGGTAGGTGTAAGTATATTATTAACCCGGGCCGGAATTTCAATAGCTAACCAGTTACAGTTTGAAACCCTGATGGGTATTTGTGCAGAATACACTTTAGAAATGTTTAGAAGGGTAGGGTTTGTTGTTAATAGTTCCCTGGGGTTGAAAGGAGAATTTCCATACCCTAATGATAATTATATAACAAGGGTACTAGGTATTATGAGTGCAATAACACTTGCCACAGCTGATGAATATGATAAGATAAGAATGCAATCCTTGCGTGATTATCCGACACAAACTGCTGTGGAGCAGGGAAGTAAAGAGCAAATAGAAATAGAATATAACCTAACGATAAAAAAAACGGAAGCCAATGGTTAAAAAAAGTAAAGTTTACAAGTATCTACTTATAGTATTAATCCTTTTTGGTTTTACAAATGATGGATTATCGCAGGTGGTTTATAAAAATGCGACTAAAAATTTACAAATAGGTAAAGATATTTTATATCTCGAGGATAAAGCAAATAATTTAACTATAAACGACATTTTAAAAACGAATACGTTTGCAAAGGATGGAAGAGATGTGCCTAATTTTGGTATTACTTCATCTTCAATATGGGCCAAGGTTACAGTTCGTAACGAATCAGGTAGCAATGATTTGGTTTTACAAATAAACCAACCAATAATTGATGAGGTTTCATTTTATTACTTCGAACCTAAAGTACAAAGGTATGAGGTAATAGAAATGGGTGAAAACAAACCATTTAGTTTGCGAAAGTACCTTACTCCAGAATATATTTTTGATCTTAAATTGCCCAGAGGGGTTGAAAAAACTTATTATTTAAAAATTAAGGCGAGGGAAACCATGCAACTTCCCATTACTATCGGCTCTTCAAAATCTCTTTTTGAGTTTTCAGGATATAAAAATTTAGCTTCGGGCATTTACATAGGCATTATGATAGTAATGCTGTTATATAACTTATTTATTTTCGGCACCGTTCGCGAAAAGAGTTATTTGATGTATACCTTGTACATCATTTTTGTATTGTTTGCTCAAACCAGTAACCAGGGATTACCATTCCAGTTTGTTTGGCCTAATTTGCCTTGGTTAGAAACCTATAGTCAGTTTCTTTTTCCTGCCTTGGCAGGAATTGCAGGGCTTGAGTTCTTTAAAGATTTTTTGCAACTTAAAACCCGTAATCCCAAGGTTTACAAGTTTTCGTTTTTATTTATTATTCCCTATGTTTTATCAATGATTTTAAGTTTTACAGGGAATTATGGTGCCAGTTTTCAAATAATGTCAATGACTGCTTCATCTGTAGCTTTATTTATGCTCATTTTTGGTATTATAATTTATAGACAGGGCAATCAGGAAGCACGATTCTTTTTAATAGGTTGGTCTATATTTTTAGCAGGTGTTGTAATATTTGTTTTAAAAGACCAGGAAGTTTTACCTTACAATACATTTACTAGGTACACCATGCACTTTGGTTCGGGAGCCGAGGTTATCCTCTTATCTTTTGCACTTGCTGATAGAATAAATATTTTAAAACGAGAAAAGGAACTTTCTCAGGCACAGGTTGTAGAAGCATTGAAGGAAAACGAAAAATTAATAACAGAACAAAATGTTATTTTGGAAGAAAAAGTACAGATACGGACCGAAGAATTAGAAGTTAAAAATAGTGAATTAGGTGTAGCCCTTACCGATTTAAAAGAAGCCCAATCCCAATTGGTAGTAGTGGAGAAAATGGCTTCATTGGGTCAGCTTACAGCCGGTATAGCCCACGAAATAAATAACCCCATAAACTTTGTGAGTGCCAATGTAAAGCCTCTTCAAATGGATATTGCCGATATAATGGATGTGCTTAAAAAATATGAGAGTATTACCCCGGAAGATAATATTCAGGAAAAATTGGCTTCCATTGAATCGTTTAAAAAGGAAATTGATTTGGAATACGTAAAAACTGAAATAAATACATTGTTAGGGGGTATTGAAGACGGAGCCAAACGAACCGCTGAAATTGTAAAAGGGCTTAAAAACTTCTCACATTTGGATGAAAGTGATATTAAGGAAGCTGATGTAAACCAAGGAGTAGAATCAACTTTAGTTTTACTTAGAAGTACCTGTCCACCAAATATTGAAATTGTGAAAAACCTTGGACAATTGCCTATGATTGAATGTTATCCAGGCAAACTTAACCAGGTTTTTATGAACATTATAAATAATGCCATCCAGGCAATGGATAAATGCTATACACGCGAAAACCATACACTCACTTTAAGTACATTTTTTAAGGATGAACATGTGCATGTTTGTGTGGAAGATACAGGACTGGGAATGTCGCCGGAGGTAAAGGCTAAAATATTTGAACCGTTTTTTACCACAAAAGATGTTGGTGAGGGAACAGGGTTAGGTATGTCCATTGTATTTGGAATTATTGAAAGTCACCATGCCAAAATTGATATTGATACTGAACTTGGACGAGGCACCAAAATGACAATTATTTTGCCAATGAGTCTTAATTTAACAGCAGCATAATTTATTTTAAATAAACAAGGAGGATGTCGGAAAAACTGAGGGTTTTATATGTAGATGATGAGGAAAATAACCTGATTTCGTTTCAGGCGTATTTTAGAAAACAGTATCAAATTTATACTGCTACAAGTCCTATGGATGCTTTTGAACTGCTGAAGGATATTGAAATGCATATTATTGTTACCGATCAAAAAATGCCTGTGATGACCGGTACAGAATTTTTGGAAAAAACGGTTGAAAAATTTCCAGATTCCATTCGTCTTTTAATTACTGGGCAGGCCGATTTAGACTCGGTAATTGAAGCTATTAACCGAGGCCAGGTAAACAAGTATGTTCAAAAACCCTGGGATTGGGATAAACTTAAACTTATATTGGAAAACTGTGCCGACCTTTATAAGGGCCGGGTTGAAATGAAGATTAAAAATATTGAACTTCAAAAAACCAACGATGAGCTAAACCGATTTATTTACAGTGCTTCACACGATCTCCGTTCGCCACTTATGTCTATTTTAGGCATAGTACAATTGGCCAAAATGGAAGAAAATGTGAACAATGAATATTTTCAAATAATTGAAAATAGCGTACTTAAATTGGATAAATACATACGTAATATTATTGACTATTACCAAAACTCAAGGTCGGATGAGGCTTATGAAAAAATAGATTTTAAAGAACTACTGCTCGATGTGATGGATATGCTTAAAAATCAGGACCAGATTATTAAGTTTGAAACAGAGGTAAAACAAGAATGTGATTTTATTGGAGATACATTTAGATTAAGGGTTATATTGAGTAACGTGATCTCTAATGCCATAAAATATAAAAACCCGGCCACACCGCAACATATTGTTACTGTTAAAATAATAACCACACCCGAGGATGTTCAAATTACCCTAAGCGATAATGGCATAGGTATACAAACTGAGCACATTGAAAATATTTTTAAAATGTTTTATCGTGCCCAAATTACAAATAATAAACAGGGATCAGGAATAGGATTGTTTATTGTTAAAGAATCACTTGATAAAATTGGTGGAACCATAACGGTTGATTCCAAGCCTAATGAAGGCACATCGTTTCACATGGTAATACCTAATAAAACTCGGTAGATAAGATGGCAGAAACTTTATCAGTAATGCTCATAGATGATAATGAGTTCGACCTTTTTTTGAATGAGCGATTTATTCAAACCAAAAATCTGGCTCATAAAATTGTTAAGTTCGATTATGCCGATGATGCGTTTCAATATTTGGATACAGCAGCCCTTAACGATCTGCCCGATATTATTTTACTGGATATACATATGCCAATAATGGATGGGTTTGAGTTTTTGGAAAAATATGGAACCTTACCACCCGAAAAACTAAACAAAACTCGCATTATAATGGTTTCATCTTCCTTAGACCAAAACGATAATATCCGTGCAAAAGAAAATCCTTCTGTACTTGCCTTGCTAACCAAACCACTTAATATGGATGATATGATGAGATTGCTTAGGGAGAACGGAGTATTGAATGAATAAGTATTACCTTAAAGGGCCTTATAAACCCTTACCCAATCTACCACAAAGGCATTACCTTTAAAATCATCAGGAAGGTATTTTAGGTATTCGGATTGAAACCCATTGTTTATTATTATTACCATTTCATCGTCCATCCATTGTTGTAGTCGTTTATTCAAACGCTGTTTCCTAACTAAGATGCCATCGGTATAAAATTTAATTACTTTAGGTGTCCACTGGCAGGCATATACATGAAAGCTGCTATCTGTATCACGTGGCAACCAAATTTTACGGACTAATGTACCTCTAGAACCCTTGCCACGAATTCCGTAATGTATGGATGATATTTGCCGGTGTACATGTTTACCTGTCCGCTTGCCATACATTTCCAATATATCTATTTCAGGTGGCCAGTGATGGGCACCGGTTAGCCAAAAGGCAGGCCAGCTGGCAGGACCGTGCGGGTTTTTGCATCGTATTTCAAAATAGCCGTATTTCTGCATAAACGAAATGTCGGAATTGATAAGCCCAACGCTGTAAGGAATGGTTATTATGCTATCGTTAAATTTTAATTCTCTGGGACTGTATTTTCCTTCAAGGTAAAGAAAACCATCCTGAACTTTGATATTACTTGGACTATAATGCTGATAAGGCTGGCCATCGTGAAAATCACCCCAGGGCTGGCCAAGTCTCCATTTTAACCTATTTAGGCTGTCAAAATTATCTTCAAATGTAAGTTGCCATCCTTTTTTATTTAATTGGGAAATATATCTTTTATGACTACCAAATAAACTTGTTTTTGTTT
>JBJXDS010000366.1:0-16436 GCA_046154525.1 Bacteroidia bacterium | reverse complement strand
TTCCCATCACCCCAATCATATATTCTTTCCACTATTTCACTGGTATCTTTTTTATTTACATCTTCCATTATCAATCGGGCCGAATCGCATCCATGCCCGCCCGATACCGTAAATTTAGGTATCACATCGGGCAGTATTTTTATATCTATTACCTTTTTTGCCTTGCAATCTTTGTCGTTGGTAAGTTCTATGGTTACTTTAAATGTACCTGTATTGGCGTATTTATGGCAAATTTCTTTTCCCATCACCGGGTTGGGGGTAGAGGTTTGATCACCATCATCCCACAGAATAATTCGTTTAGTTATATTTATTCCGGCATCACCACCTGTGGAACTATCAATAAAACAAACCCTGTTTTGAGAAAGGCAATAGATATTATCCGATTTTAAACCCAATTTAAACTGGGGTAATTCATACACTGTAACTTGTTTGGAAGCGGTGCAAGAACCACCTCCGGTCAGTTTGATAATTACAATAACATTTTTTACCCCCTTGGTGGAGTATTTATGGCTAAATGTTTTTTGGGTAGAGGTGGTGGCATCGCCCATATCCCAGGTAACAGAACTAATACCGGCACTGGCTGTAACATCAAAGGTCATTAACTCTTCTTTGCAAACGATGTCGGACGAAACGATGGAACAGGTTTGGGCATTGGCCTTTAATAAAACGAATGAAAGAAATAAAGTTAAGAAAATCCTATGCATGTTCCACCTCTATAGACTGTAATTCTTACCAATAGTTGCATTGTTTTATTTTTGTAAAGAAAAGTCAAATATCACAACAATAAAAACAAATATCGTGACCAATTTAAAAAATTAATTTTAATTTCGGGTTGGTTTGAAAAAAGCCTAAAAAAAATACACTTTGGTTTAAAAACATACAATAAAATGGTAGAAACCTACTATCAAATTGGTCTGAGTTTTTTTAATCATCAGGTATCTATTATGTTTTTTTCAGATTTGAATAAAAGTGAGTTCATCGTTTTAAGTTAATTTTGCTTTAGAAATATGCGATTTTTATTTGGCTTATTAATTCTGTTATCTTCATTTCCTATTTATTCTCAAAGGAGAGAAATAGAATTTGTTTTTAATCCTATTGTGTTTTTTAAATTTGATAACATTAGGGACAAGCAACTGTCAATTCATTACAAGTATAAATTCGATAATGAATTCCTAACCATAATTACTTGTACTGGAATTGACTATATTGAAAATAGAAACAGTTGGAGCAATTTGCAAATTCAAAAGTTAATAGTTCCGGTTGTAATAAATTCTTCATTAGGCAACCAGTATAGGTTATATGGTGGTTTGGGTATTTATGGGAGTACTAACTTAAATCAAAAGAGAACTGTTCTTAGAAAACCAACTTTGCTTCAGGCCGGATATTATTGCAACTTGGGCTGTCAGTTTAAAATAAGAAAAAAGATATCATTTAATACAGAATTGAAATACCTTAAAGATGTAACCGCAACATTTTTAGCTATGAATAACGATCGCAGAGGAAATGAAAATATGCAATTTATTTCTATAAATTTTGGATTTACTTATAGGTTAAGGAATAAAAAAAACTAAAAAAATGAAAATTATAAAAAAAGGGATATTTCTAGCAATCTTGATGTTAATTTTCAACTTGCTAAAAGCTCAGAATAATTTATCTATGGGCTATAATGTAACCAATAATTATAGAACACTAAAGGCCGATAGTGAATTTTTTTATCGGTTGGTGTCCCCACCAACCGAAACCACGCACTAACTCATCACTCCCTTCCCCCAATAAGCGTAATGACTCCTTTGGCTTGTTGATTTTTATCTTCGCATTTAAATTTATAATTAAACACGTAGAAGTAAGTACCATCGGGGTATATGGGGCTGGTGATATTTAGTCGGCCTCTCCAGTTGTGGCCATCATCGCCTTTTCCATCCACATCGGTTTCAAAGAGTTTTTGCCCCCATCGGTTGTAAATTACCAAATGGTACTCCTCCAAACCTTCGGCATCAATATCAAAAGCATCGTTTAGTTTATCATTGTTACCAGGGGTAAACACATTGGGAATTATTAATTTTTTAATCACATCCACTTTCACTTCCATGCACAGGGTATCCAGGCAACCGTTATTGTTTTCGGCATACAGACATGGATAAAAGATTCCCTTTTGCGAATAGCGATAAGTAAAATCATTCTCAGTACGGATATTTTTAGAGTCATCCAATCCGGGGTCTTTGAGGTTCCATTTGATGGATTTATATCCCTGGGATGTATTGGTAAAGGTATAAACCGGGCAGGAGGTGCTGTCGTTAAAAATATCAAACGTGGCATTCATTTGAGTAATGCGAACCGGTTTGCTCACCGTATCCAAACAGGCAGCCCCGGTGTGCTGGTACCAGGGAGCATATTTAATAACAAAAGTACCCGTATCAGCCGAAACTAAACTTCCTGATTTGTTAGTAGTTTCCAAACTATCACCACCGGCAATAGACCACCGGTGCAGGGTGTAAAGGGAATCGGAATTGGCAGTAACCACAATGGGTTTATTTTTACATTGAATAAAATTAACATTAAAATCGGCATTAGGAGCCGGAAGCACAACGATTCTACGAACAGGATGACCCAACACACTGGTATCTGGAAAAAAGGTTTTGCAATAATAAATGGCATTACCTGCATTGGGGTTAATAACACTATCGCTGCCAAACAAATAGATATAATAAGTACCCGGTTGGGTATAGGTAAACCTTACATTGGTATCTCGGTTGGTGGATCTCTTATTGTTTGAAGGGTCGCCAAAATACCAGATATAATCTTTTGTTTTGATGGATTTATTATCAAATTCAGCAGTAAACGGGGCACACCCCACAGTGTCACCCACAATATCAAAATTGGCCACCGGTCCTTCAATTACAATATTGATGTAAGCCGTATCGGTGCACCCTCTGGAGTTTTCAACACGCTGAAAAATGGTATAATTTCCAAAAGTGCTGTAGTAATGAAACGGATTTTGAACATAACTTGGATTTCCGCCATCGCCAAATTCCCAATAGTATTTTGTAATACTATCTAAAGGCGGCCTGTAATCGCTAAAGGATGAATCGTAAAGTTGTACTATTCCATCGCAAATAATACGTTTAAAAATATTTTTAATACCCGCATGAACCCCACCCACATTTACCAGTTTGGTAAGAGTATCCCAGCAGTTAGACGAATCTTTTGCGGCCAACCTAATGTTATAAAAACCGATTTTTGGAAACTTAATAACCGGATTGGCGGTATCGGTTACAAACCCCCGTCCATCATCAAAATCCCATTTGAATTCTTCTTTTCCTGCCAGCTTTCGTGGTGCTATATGCCAATAGTTTTTGCTTGCTGTAAATGGGGCTGTTGGGCTGGTGAGACTGCTGTCTAAATAACACATGGAGTCTTTTAGCAAGACTATGGAACCCGGGCAAATAAATGGGTCAAAATCCACCTGCATATGAAATCCGATAATATTTTTTTTATATACCTGGGTAAAGCATCGGCCTTTGGTTTCTAAATAATACCCCATCACATAGTTGCCGGCCCGTTTATAAACATGGCTTGGCCGGGGAATTAGAGAATCGCCGTTGGGCATATAGAAGGTATCAGGATTACTATTGTCGCCCCAGCTCCACACCGAAAAAGCAATGTTTTTTTGAACAGAGTCTTTTATGATGGGTATGGTTAGTTCATTAATACAGGCAAGATTAGGGTCAAACGAAATGGTAGGGTCTTTTCCCAGCCTAAACCAATTATGTTTCCATATAGTATCGCGACAAACCCGGCTCGGGTCGGTATAAAAATCGGTTGAATCAAATCCGGTATAAACAATAGCGTTTCCATAGGTATAGGCAAAACCTACGGTAACCCATCCATCTTTACCACAAATGCTTGTGTATGGATAGTGGGAAATAAATTTGGTACTCCATCTATCCTTATCGCACGTTGAATCAAGGTTGGTTTGAATTTTGGAGACACCACACAAATTGTGGTAAAAACCCACGTAATAACTATTTTTATTGCCTATGCACAATCGGTCGGCATAATAGCCAAATTTAACGGAGTCCTTCCTGTCCACAGAAATTATTCCCCCTAATTGTGTACTTGGACAGCCCGATGCAGAATCGCTAATGTTTAAAGACCAGGTTCGGCAGATACCATTTACATAAAAATGTTTCCCTAATGAATCGGTAGCATAGTTGCAATTGCTCTCTATATTTATTCCTTTAACCCTACTGGTGGTGCATTGTGGAGCTTTATCATCGCCAAAATCCCATGCATAATATAACTTGCCCATGCCATACTGCTTAATTTTAGTTTTATAATAAACAGTATCCCTGTTGGTACATTGATTGTCATTCATGGTTATTACTTGGGGCTCCATACCTACAATTTCAATAGAGTCCTTAGGGGATTTTCTATAACACCCGTGATTTACAATCTCAAGCCAAATTATTTTTTTACCTAAACTGGGTGAATAATCCCATGATTTTAAATCTATCTGGGGATTAAATGGTAATGGGTTTTGTAACTTGAACGGATTAACTTTTTCATCCAAATACCATCGATAATACGCTCCTGAATAAGGATCTTTTTGAGTTACTCTTATCACCCCACCCGAGCATATTTTAGCAGCGGTTTTATTTAAATCAAATTTAACCCCATATACAATAACTTCAATAAGAGTGTCTTTGGTAGTAACACATCCGTTTTTTTGAACCACCGAAAGGCTAACGTTGTAAAATCCGCTTTTTTTATAAAAATGTGAAATGTGGTTGCTTTTGGTTGCTATTTTTGGGCTGCCATCGCCCCAGTCATATATTCTGCCCGTAATGGTTGAAGTATCCTGTGTTACATCATAAAACTCTGTTCGGGCCGAGTCACAAAATTTCAAAATTTCATTATCCATGCTTAAAACAGAGATATCAGGGACCACGTCTTTAAGAATGGTTACCGTTATTGTTTTTTCTAACTTACAATCTTTGTCATTGGTTAGTTCTACGGTTACTTTATACGTTCCCGGATTGCTGTATTGATGGCAAATAATATCGCCCATGGGTGGGTTGTTGGTTACATCCTGTTTGCCATCGTCCCAAATTACAATTCGTTTTTTAATTTTAACTGCACTATCGCCTCCTGTTGAACTATCAACCAAACAAATATTATTTTTCCATAGACAGTAATTATTATCTGGTTTTAATGAGATTTTAAATACAGGCAGTTCATATACGGTAATTTGTTTTGAAGCCACACAGGTTCCACCTCCGATTAGGTTAATAGTTACCTTTACATTTTTAACCCCTTTGGCAGAGTATTTATGGCTAAAAGATTTTTGGGTAGAAGTGGATGCGTCACCAATATCCCAAAGAACCGAGTTGATACCTGCACTTGCAGTAACATCAAAACTCATTAATTCCTCCTTGCAAACAATATCGGACGAAACAATGGAACAGGTTTGAGCAATGGATTTAAGGCCAGATAAAACAAGTGTTAAAACAAATACTAGCCTAAACATACACTACAATGATAGAAACAATTTTAATAGAATATTATGAGAGGGAGTTTTTTTTTTAAACCCAAACTTTGGTTCCCTCGGTGCAATTTTTGCAAATCTCAATGTTTTTGCGGCTTTTGAGCAATAATTTGCGAAAAGAAGTATAAGCCTGCCCTTGCCATATTTCTGTAAACGTTTTGTCAGAAAGTTCTCCAAGTCTGTAAGTAGCATCTTTATCAAAGCAACAAGGAACCACTTTGCCATCCCATGTTATTACACAACCCTGCCACATTCGCCAGCAATGATTTAATAATTTATTCTTTATTGAGAATTTTAATTTATCCAAACTGTACCGGGCATATTTTTGGTTTTTGGGTATTAAATCACTTCCGGTTTCAAAATCATAAACCTGGGCACTTTTCATAGCCAACTTATCTACCCCGGTTTCTTTAGCCAATTTTTTTACATCCTCAATTTCATGTTCGTTGTGGCCAAACACTATAAATTGCCAAATAATGTATGGCGTTTGGCTTTTCATTTTTCGTTTCCAGGCCACCAGATTGCGGGTGCCTTCCATCACTTTTTCCAATTGCCCGCCAATGCGGTATTTTTTATAGGTGTCTTCGGTTACCCCATCTATTGAAATTATCAAACGGTCAAGGCCCGATTCAATCGTCCGTTTGCAATTTTCATCATCCAGATAATGGGCATTGGTGCTGGTAGCTGTATAAATTTTTTTTTGGGAGGCATAGCCCACCATGTCCAAAAATGATTTGTTTAGATAGGGTTCACCTTGAAAATAAAGTGTGAGGTAAGTTAGTTTACATCCCAACTGGTCAATGGCTTTGGTGTAGGTTTCCATTTCCAACATACCAGTTGGCCTTGAAAATTCCCGTAATCCACTTGGGCATTGCGGGCATCTTAAATTACAGGAAGTAGTAGGTTCAATGCTTACTGAAATGGGCATTCCCCGGTGGTGATTTTTTTTTGTAATTTTTGAAAGATAATAGCTTCCCAAAATCTCAACCATATTCCAAACCCGTTTTGTATTTAGTTTTGAAATATAATTAAGACCATCGCGGGTTTGAGCAAGCATATTGTTTTAGGCAAAAATAGGTGAAGTAATATTGTTTAGGATTTTAAAATTGATTAGAATCATAAAATGATGTGAGACTTGGCTAATCATAATACTTAAATTTGCGGATCATCTTAATTGAACAATTAAGAAAAAAAAGTGTTACATTTTTATCATTATAATCTAATTTAAATCTTTAAAAAATGGAAAATAACCCTCATTCAAGCGCATCAGGAAGTGAAGCCAAATGCCCATTCCCGTTTCATGGCGGAGCCCTCAATAAGACTGCCGGTGGTGGAACAAGCAACCGCGACTGGTGGCCAAATCAGTTAAAATTGAATATCCTCCGTCAAAACTCTTCCCTATCCAATCCGATGGGCGACGATTTTAACTATGCCGAAGAGTTCAAATCTCTTGATTTGGGTGCTTTGAAAAAAGACATCAACGAAGTGATGACCAATTCGCAAGATTGGTGGCCTGCTGATTATGGAAGCTATAGTGGGTTATTTATCCGTATGGCCTGGCACAGTGCCGGTACATACCGTATTGGCGATGGCCGGGGAGGTGCAGGCAATGGAACCCAACGGTTTGCCCCTTTGAACAGTTGGCCTGATAATGGAAACTTGGACAAAGCCCGCTTGTTGCTTTGGCCCATAAAACAAAAATATGGTAAAAAAATATCGTGGGCCGATTTAATGATTTTGGCTGGAAACTGTGCCCTGGAATCTGCGGGTTTTAAAACCTTTGGCTTTGCCGGAGGCCGTGAAGACGTTTGGGAACCGGAGCAAGATATTTATTGGGGTTCGGAAGGGGTATGGCTGGAAGATAAACGCTACACGGGCGACCGTGAACTGGAAAATCCCCTGGCTGCCGTGCAAATGGGTTTGATTTATGTGAATCCGCAAGGGCCTAACGGAAATCCTGACCCTTTATTAGCAGCTAAGGATATACGTGAAACCTTTGGCCGCATGGCTATGAACGATGAAGAAACCGTGGCTCTAATAGCCGGAGGACATACTCTTGGCAAAGCCCACGGTGCTGGCGACCCCGGCAAATATGTGGGGGTAGAACCAGCCGCCGCAAGCATTGAAGAGCAAAGCCAGGGTTGGAAAAATACCCTTGGGAGTGGCAATGCCGGAAATACTATTACCAGCGGACTGGAAGGTGCATGGACCAAAACCCCAACTAAATGGAGCAACAACTTTTTTGAAAACCTTTTTGGTTTTGAGTGGGAACTTACCAAAAGCCCGGCAGGTGCTCATCAATGGACACCAAAAGGGGGTGCAGGTGCGGCATTAGTACCCGATGCACACGATTCGTCAAAAAGTCATGCTCCGTTTATGCTTACCACGGATTTGTCTTTAAGATTTGACCCCGAATATGAAAAAATTTCAAGACGTTTTTTGGCCAATCCTGCTGAATTTAACGATGCCTTTGCCCGTGCCTGGTTTAAACTTACACACCGTGATATGGGGCCAATAGCCCGTTATTTGGGGCCCGAAGTTCCTAAAGAAGAGTTGATTTGGCAAGACCCTATTCCTGCCGTAACCCATAAATTAATAGACAATAACGACATCACTGCATTAAAAAGTAAAGTACTTGCTTCAGGACTTTCTGTATCTGAATTGGTATCTACCGCCTGGGCTTCGGCATCCACATTCCGTGGTTCAGATAAACGCGGTGGCGCTAACGGTGCCCGTATTCGTTTGGCTCCTCAAAAAAATTGGGAAGCCAACAATCCGGCCCAATTGGCCAAAGTATTGACTGCATTGGAAGGAATTCAAAAAGAATTTGGTAAAGCCGTTTCCATGGCCGACCTGATTGTATTGGCAGGATGTGCCGGAATTGAACAAGCTGCCAGCCATGCAGGGCTTACTGTAACCGTGCCATTTACGCCCGGCAGGGGAGATGCCTCCCAAGAACAAACCGACGTGGATTCTTTTGCAGCACTTGAACCTTCTGCCGATGGTTTCCGCAATTATGTAAAGAAAAAATACACCGTATCCGCCGAAGAAATGTTGGTGGACAAAGCACAACTGATGACTCTGACCGCACCTGAAATGACCGCACTTGTTGGTGGCTTGCGTGTATTGAATGCCAATTTTGATAAATCAAAATTGGGTGTTTTCACCAACCGTGCCGAAACGTTGACCAACGACTTTTTTGTAAACCTGCTTGATTTGGGAACCACCTGGAAAGGCATTGCCGGTTCGGAAGATGTGTTTGAAGGCCGCGACCGAAAAACCGGAGACGTGAAATGGACAGCCACCCGGGTGGACCTTATTTTTGGCTCTAACTCTGAGCTAAGAGCCATTGCCGAAGTTTACGGATGCAGTGATGGACAGGAAAAATTTGTAAACGATTTTGTGGCAGCCTGGAGTAAGGTGATGAATTTGGATAGGTTTGATTTGAAATGATATTGAACAGGATTTTATAAGAGATTTTTTGGATAACCAGGATTAAGAATAAATCGTGATTATCTGATGAATCATAAAATTGAGTTAAACAAAAAGGCAGGAGGCTTAAATTGCTTTCTGCCTTTTTTGTTATAATAAGCTACCTTTGAGTTTTAAAAAAATGCGGATTTTCCTTTACCTTCTGTTAGTTTTGATCCCTCTCTTTGGAATATATTCCTGCCAGAAGGAATGCCCGGATGGCCAATGCACTCCTGGATTCCAATCCAATTTTATTTTTTATTACGATACAACTAAAGTACGTAAGAAGGATATGAATTATTTCTATCTTTATCAGTTAGATTCTACAGGAAAAACAATTCATTTTGAAAAGATTTATCATGAATTTAATTACAACTTAGACCAAACTCGTAATTATTGGAACTATATAACGTTTGCCGATTTTTATAAAGGTGACCCGAAAGAACTATACGATAAAATATTAATTGTTACTCTACAAGACAGCACATATCCTGTTAGGATTGAAAATACCCGGCTTCGTTTCGTTAGCCTCAATGGTTGCAACCCGTGTAACCAATATTATCTTGACAGTTTAAAGGTAAATAATACCACATACATTACCAATACTTTTAAGCTGCCAGTAAAAATTCAATAATCCACCATCCATTGCAGTTCACTTTAGTGAACTGTAAAATAAAAAAGGCCAACAGTCTTTAGCCACATGATGCTAAAGTAAAAGACAAATTCTTGTTATCCGTTGGCTGAAGCCAACGGCAATGGATGCGATAAATTGACAAAAATCATCTTAAAACAGATTTAATAATCCCTATATTTACCCTAACTTCGCACCAAAATTCAATCCCTTGATCTACTCCAACTGGTGGAAATATGCAGGAGCGACATTAGTGCTATACTCTATAATAGGGGGGCTGCTTTTTGTTAATCCCAACAATCTTTTGTTTTTGGACGAAACCGTTCGCAACCTTAATTTTCATGTGCCTATGTGGTTTGCCATGATGGCCTTACTTTTTATTTCGGTAATCAATAGCATCCGGTATTTAAAAACCTTCAACATGAAGTATGATATCATCGCCTCCAAATGTGCCGGAGTAGCAGTATTGTTTGGCTTGATGGGTTTGGCTACCGGCTCGGTTTGGGCAAGGTTTAGCTGGGGAGCCTGGTGGACATCCGATTATAAACTGAACGGTGCAGCCATTGGGGTACTGATGTATTTGGCTTATTTAATCCTCCGCAATTCCATGGAAGATGCCAATAAAAGAGCAAGGGTATCCTCGGTTTATAGCATTTTTGCTTTTCCATTATTTGTTGTTTTCACCTGGGTATTGCCCAAAATGGCAGCCAACAGTATGCACCCCGGAAGCGGTGATACAGTGGGCTTTGACCAATATCCATTGAACAATAATTTACGAATGACGTTTTATCCCGCCGTATTGGGCTGGATAACCATGGGCTGGTGGATGGCTACTTTACTTATCCGCAACGAATTTTTAATTTTAAATAAACAAGAAAATGAAGATTAAAATATTTTTATTAGTTCTGTTAAGTTTTATATCCGAATCCATTTTTGCCCAAACCAAGGAAAACCTTTTTTACAGCAATGGAAAAATTTATGTGGTAGTGACTGTTTTGTCTATCATTTTTACCGGGATTATAATTTATTTGGTAAGGATTGACATGAGACTGAGAAAGACTGAAAAGGAATTGAAAGAAAAAGATTAAAATAGATGCTTCGTTCCTCAGCATGACAATCTCTCGGGTTTTGTCATTCCGAGGTATGAGGAATCTTACAATAACATATGAAAACAATAAACATCATAATTTTAATAGTAATAGCCGCCGCCATAGCCATATTTGCGGGGGCTTATGCTGATAGCAGCACCTATTCAGATTTTGCTACTGCGAAGCAAAACCCTGGGCAGGAATATCACATTGTAGGCCGATTAAATAAAGAAAAGCCTATGATTTATGAACCCATGAAAAACGCCAACCGGTTTGAATTTTTCTTAAAAGATTCTTTAGGCAACGAAGCCAAAGTAATTTACAGCGACCCCAAACCAACCGATTTTGACCGGAGTGATAAAGTGGTGGTAATTGGTAAATTTGATAAACCTGATGGTGATTTTATAGCCAACAAAATACTGTTGAAATGCCCATCGAAATACGAGGCTGAAAACCCCGCCAAATGAAGGACGTAATATACAATGGCGAAAATCTCTTAATTGGCAATATTGGTCATTTTTTAGTAGCCCTGGCTTTTTGCACCGCCATATTTAGTGCCATCTCTTATTTTATAAGTACCAATAATAACGATGATAGGGGCTGGAAAAAAATAGCCCGCTATTCATTTTATGTACATGCTATGGCCGTTACCGGAATTTTTGTTACCCTTTTCACTATTATTTACGGACATTATTTCGAGTACCAATATGCCTGGCAACATAGCTCCAGAGCCTTGCCGTGGTATTATATGCTTTCCTGTTTTTGGGAAGGGCAGGAGGGGAGTTTTTTATTGTGGATGTTTTGGGATGCGGTAATTGGTGTTTTATTAATTTTTACGGTTAAAAATTGGGAAAGCCCGGTATTGGCTATCGTGTGCCTTACCCAAATAGTTTTGGCCAGTATGCTTTTGGGCTTAGAAGTTGGTGATATTTATAAAATAGGTAGTAGCCCGTTTTCTTTGCTTCGCGAAAAAATGGCCATGAATGGACCTATATTCAGAACGCCAGATTATTTAAAAGAAATAACCGATGGGCGGGGATTAAATCCGTTGCTTCAAAATTACTGGATGGTAATCCATCCCCCCACGTTGTTTTTTGGATTTGCCAGCAGCATTATTCCGTTTGCTTTTGCTATATCGGGTCTTTGGACCGGAAAATATAAAGAATGGTTAAAACCTGCCCTGCCCTGGACTTTGGTATCGGTAATGATATTGGGAACCGGAATTATCATGGGAGGTTTTTGGGCGTATGAATCATTATCATTTGGTGGTTACTGGGCTTGGGATCCGGTAGAAAATGCTTCCTTGGTACCCTGGCTTTTACTCATTGCTACCGTCCATTTAATGTTGATTTATAAAAGTACCGGAACGAGTATTATTTTAACTTACATTCTTAGCATAGCCGCATTTATGTTGGTATTGTATGCCACTTTTTTAACCCGCAGCGGAATATTGGGTGACACTAGTGTGCATTCATTTACAGACCTTGGGCTAAGCGGACAGCTTATGATTTTTATGTTTATTTTTTATGCTTTGCCACTGTTTGCCATTGTAAAAGATAAACGCCAAAAATTATGGCTCAACATATCCTATTGGTCTTTTTTTATAATAAATATAATTGTAGGCATCGTTAATAAAGATGCAACTACTTTCACCATTTTAAAGTGGTTAGATATAGCTATGTTTGCAGCTATTAGTGGTTGGTTTGTAATTAAACTTTACAAAACGTTTCCAGCAAGCCGCACCGAGGAAAATTTTAAAAGCCGCGAATTATGGATGTTTATTGGCAGTTTGTTTTTGTTACTTTCGGCCTTTCAGGTTTTACTGGTTACCTCATTTCCGGTTATCAATAAATTATTTGGCAGCAACATAGCCCCGCCAACCGATGCCATTGGGTATTACAATAAATTTCAAATGCCTATTGCTATTGTTTTAGGCTTTCTCACAGCTATAGGTCAATACTTCAAATATAAAACCACCGATATAAAAAAGGTGGCTTTCAACCTTTTAAAAACATTTGCTGCGGCTTTACTTTTGTCGCTTGGGGGTATGTTTTTATTTCAAATTTACGATGCCTATTATCTTGTGCTTTTAATAGCGGGTACTTATACCATAGTGGCCAATACGGCATATATAACCGATATACTCAAAGGAAAAATGAAATTGGCTGGTGGCTCTATAGCCCATATCGGGTTTGGTCTTATGTTGGTTGGTATTTTGGTTTCCAGTGCCAAAAAGAAGGTTATTTCCATAAACGAAACCATAGATTTTGGAAAAAATATGGATGATAAAGCCAAGCGTGAAAACATGCTTTTGCTCAAAGGGGATACCGTTAGAATGGCCGATTATTTGGTTACCTATTCCAGAGATACCTTTATACAACCCGACACCTATTTTGATGTGTATTACAAAGGAATTGGTAACAGTGATGAGTTTACACTGAGACCAAATATTCAAATAAAGGATGGCAACCTGAGTGCTAATCCGGATACCAGACATTACCTGACCCACGATGTTTACACCTTTGTGAGCAATGTTCCCGATAAAAGCAAGCAAAACAGTGAACCTTGGGGAGAAATAAAAACTCATGAAGTAAATAAAGGCGACACCATTATTACAGGAAACGGAAAGGTGGTTTTTGAAAGCATTGATGAAAATGCAAAGCCCGAAAATTTAAGATTGAACCATAAAATGTGGGGAGCTAATCTTAAAATTATTGATGGCAAAAGTGTATTTACAGCCAAGCCAATATTTGCTATAGCCGATAATTCATTTTACACCATAGAAGATGTGGTGGATGAAGCCGGTCTAAAGTTTAATTTTTACATTAAACAGGGCGATGATGGCAAAGTAGCTGCCTTTATTGAGACTTCAGAACGACCTGCCGTTCGTGATTTTATAATTATGAAAGCCATTGTTTTTCCGTATATCAATTTATTGTGGGGTGGGGTTATTGTAATGGTTATTGGATTTTCAATCGCCATTGTAAAACGGACCAAAGATTACAAACACAGCCTTGCAAAAAAATAAAATAACCCTGGTTGGTTCGGGCAATGTGGCCTGGCATTTGGCCAAAGCGTTTGATTTGGCAGGGCATCAAATTCATCAAATTGTTAGCCGAAATGAAATTGCTGGAAAAGAATTGGCTAAAAACTATGCCGCTTTTTTTGAAAATAAATTAGAAAATGTTTTTGAAGACAGTGATTTTGTTTTTTTAACCCTGCCTGATAAAGCAATTGAAGCGGCCATTCAAAAAATAAAAGCCGGTGGTCCCATTTTTTTGCATTGTGCCGGAAGTTGTTCGTTGACTGCTTTATCAAATTTTAAAAAAAATACAGGAGTTTTTTATCCCCTGCAAACTTTTACCAAAGAACGGAAGCTTAATTTTTTTGATGTCCCGGTTTTTGTGGAAGCATCTGATCAAAGCACATTTCAAAAAATTTGGGATTTGGCCGATAGTATTTCAAATACGGTGAAACATCTGGATTCAGAAAAAAGGCTTTACCTCCATTTGGCAGCAGTGGTGGCTAATAATTTTACCAATCATTTGCTTTTCCAGGCCGAAAAAGTAATGATGATGAATGAACTTCCTTTGGAATGGCTTAAACCATTGGTAGAAGAAACTGTAAAAAAAGCCTTTGAGCTTGGTCCTGAAAACAGCCAAACCGGCCCGGCCATGCGCCATGATGAAACTACTTTAAAAAAACATCTGAAAATTTTGGAATCAAACCCTGAATTGAAGGAACTATACGAAGTTATTTCAAGGGATATAGGGACATGAAATCTTTAAAATTTTATTGCCCGTAGATTTCAGCATCCGGAAAAAACGCCAGATAGGCAAAAGCAAAATGATTGCTGTGTGGCAATATCATCAACTGCTTTCCTTTTAATACTCCTTCGCGGCAAAATCCGGTAATATCCCAGGTAGAGCCTGTTTGCTCGTCCTCAAAATAGCTCCCCTTCTTTTTAAATTTATAATTTACCCCATCAAGGGTGCTTCTGAAAGCGGTAGCACTTCCAACGTGCCGCGATTTTGAAAGTTTATCTTCATCCAGTACTGATACCATTTCACCATGATAAAAAATAACGAAGTGCATATTATCGAATACTTCATTAATCACCTCCTTTTCAGAAATTTTACTAAATGGATAAATCATGGTGTGTTCTTCTACATGAATATCCAATACCCGTTCAAGCGGTGGTAGCCGGGGGTCAACCTTTTCGGGTAAATAATAAGTGGTATCTAATGTTTTATTATCATGGTTTAAATGATAAAAGGGGCGGTGCGATTTTTTATTGGTAAGGCTAACATTTAATGGGGTTAATATTTTTCCTTCGGGATATCGGTCAAAATAATCTTTGACAGAAATGAGCAATGCCCGCATCATTTTTAGTTCGGTACCGGCCAGTTCACCTACTATGGCTTCACCCATCAGTTGTTCCCACCAGGTATTGGTTTGCTTATCATACATTATCATATCGTTGTGCATCAGCAAGCCCGATATTCCAAAATTTAAAATTGATTCCTGCCCGTCTCTTTTAATTTTTCGGTTAAAAACCATGGCCGCATTGCACATGGGGCAATAGGTTACCATTACATTTTCGCCACCTACGGTATCGTTTGATAATTCATACATGGTAAGCAAGCTTAATGGATAGGCTTTGGTAACTCCATTATAGCTAACTGCAATTACAGGTTCGTGTTCATAATAATTAAATTTTTTATCATGCCGGTTTATAAACGTTGGGTAATCCAATGTCAGCATAGCATCTTTTGCCACCGTCATGGTAAGGTCGGCCAAATCAACCGTATGATTGGTTGTATCGGTAACCCAGTTGTAAGGCAGGTTATGTGGGTTTTTTACCTGGCCGATAGAAAAATTGATAATTGCAAAAAATGCTATTAATACGAGGGCAATTTTATTCGTCATTTTTAATGAATATAGAATTTCAAAAATAGAAAATTAAAATTCTTTAGCGGGATTTATTTATGGCTCAATACCCTTTATCATTAGAAAAATCAAAATCTAAAACCCAATGCAGTGGGTTATTATTGTTGTTTTTATAAATTTTTAAATCCCATTCATTATTTAACCATACATTAAATTGTTCATCGGAGATATAGTCAAATGCAAATGAATTTTCGGTGGTTACCAATTTACAGTCTGATTTGGGTTCTAATTCAATCATTATGGCTACAGGTTCAATCCAGATAAATTTCATCTTATCAGATGTATTGGAAAAAATAAACTCCGTTAATCTTTTTGAAATATTATTTTCTTCGTTCATATTCTAAATAATCTTCATGTGCCAATTTAAAATCTTCTAAAAGGGCTTCTTTTTCTTCTTTTAATTTTTCCATTAATCCCGCCTTTCGTTTACCAATGGATTTTTTTCTTATCACATAAGACCATCGCCTAATCCTTACATAATATTTGAAAGTAAAAATGCCAATGGCTGGCAGCAAGAAAAAGAAAAGCCCGGCAATTAAAATACTATCAAACAAACGAAAACTTAGCCAGGTGAGGGTAAATCCATTTAGAGCAAAAAGCAAAAGCCCAACGACCAAGGTAACTGAACCAATAAATTCTGTCCTTTTTACAACAGCTTTCCGAATAAAATTGGTGAAGTAGAACGGTAAAAAATGTAAAATGAACCCTAAAATAAATAACGGTAACCCTAAAAGAAAATACATAACCACGG
>JBJXDS010000365.1:0-5386 GCA_046154525.1 Bacteroidia bacterium | reverse complement strand
CGTTTACTATTAGATAAATAGTGGTGAAAACTTTCGCTTTGTACCTTTTAAGTAACATTTCAAAACACGCCTCATTACCATTGCGATAATGCCTGATTAACTCCTGATCTGAGATTTGATAATTTTTCATAATACCTGCTTTTTTTAAAACGTAACAAAATCCTAATAAACGACTGTGTTTTTAAATTAAGATTTTTGAGTAGAGTTATTACGTATAAGCGGTATTGTTTTTTGAATACGAGTGCTAATTACGACAAAATAAATAGAAATCAAAATTTTATTTTTTGAAAATGGCAAGAATTATACATCTAGAGTTTTTTAACTAACTCCAATCATATTGTTTTAGGGCAACACGCCGTATTGTCATATTGTTGTCATCAAAAAAATATTTTTAATTTTAAAGGCGTTTAGTTTTAAAATTTTAATTTCGGCACTTCAGAATGAGACAATATATAAAAAAACTAATCCTATTTCTTTTTTCGTTTATTTTTAATTTTTTGCAGGCCCAAACTCTTATCTTGCCAACTGCTGAATCAGGCTTAAAAGTTGTTGCACTAATAGATTTGCATCAGCATGGCCAACTTTTAGTTACCCAAAAGGATTATGCCAGTAGCCTCAACCTTGTTTTGATTGATAACGAACTCAATCTTAAATGGGAGGCAACGTACGATTTTGAGAATGGAAATGGAAAAAAGGTTGCCAATTATTTCAGCTTTTTGCACAATTCTACCACCATATATATAACCAATCAAAACACTAAAAATTATTTTGGCCAAATTGATATTGAATCGGGTGATATTATTTACGAGCAACTTATTGAAGGAACATCCGATTTAAGAAGAGGCGACTTTTACATATCGAACGAGCAACTATTGCAGGTGAACACTGAAGGGAACATGCTCTTACTTCAAAAAATAAGGAACAATACTTTAATTCCAATTGGTCAAATTTTTCCTCAAAGTTCTGACGAATCGATAAAAAAAACGTCACTTCAAATAATTAGTATTAGTCACGATACAGTACTAGCCTATCAATCATTGCCCGAGCCTAATCACCGAAAATTAAATCTCATTTTTTATAAATTTAAAACCAATGGGGCATTTATTGATTCCTCTCACAATCAACTTGAACTCACAAAACATGCTTTTGCTTTTAATTCGGCTATGGATTTAAATTGTCAATATGTTTTTGAACATAAAAACCGCGTTTATATGTTCGGTAATCTGGCGCCTAGACTTAGCGATAAGTTTGGCCAATTTCCGGCAAGCGATGAATCACGTGGAATGTGGTGGGCTTCGTTTGATAATACTTTGCACACCAGCCATTTCTATTTATACCCGTTTACCACCATCTTTCAAAAAAATGAGGAAATAATATTTAGTCAACAAAAATATTGGGGTGTAAAAGCCGATGGAGATAGTGGTTTTTATTTAAACATGAATTTAATACCGGGAGGAATCTATACAGGTAATATTACCTTTTATATAAATAAAAAGGGCCAACTTAAGCGTTTTACCAATGCCGATAGCCGCGATAATATTTTCAGATATAATCCCATATTTACTCGCCAATACATCAAAGATTCGGATGTATTGGTTACCAACGATGAATGGAATTTTTACTCCACACACCATTTTGGCATTTTGAAATATTACCCGGAAATGAATTCGAAGTATGCAAAAATTATTGCTGAAATGGCGGCCAAATATCCTGATGATACCCAAAAATCGGAATTGGCCTACACTATATTATATAAGGACAGGTTTGCAATAATTGCCCAGTATTATAATAAAAAGAAAAAAGAGGTAAAGTTTGAAATTGTGAGGTAGCTGAGTGTTTGATTGGTGAGAGCAAGTATCAAGTAGGGGAAATATTTTAAAAATAAAAATTGGATACTTAGTTCCTTGCATTCTATTCGTTATTAAAATTGAAAATTACACCGCTACTTCCAATTTAAAATCACTGGTTTCATGAAAAGTGATATCGGGGTTATTGGTTTTAGCCATTTGTAATACAAAGGCAGTTTGGGCTAAAAATACCCGGTTTTTATCTTTGTCAAATACAACATCCTTTAAACGGAACCGGCAAAATTCATCTATTTTAGAAGAGTCGCCCGTCATCCAACAGGCCTTGAAATAACTTAAATGATCAAACCGGCAACTGGCATTGTATTCATTTTTGAGTCGGTATTGTATTACTTCAAACTGAAGTTCACCCACGGTACCAATAATTTTGCGGTTACCGGGTTGCTGGGTAAACAATTGCGCCACCCCTTCATCCGTCAATTGTTCAATCCCTTTTTCCAGTTGTTTGGTTTTCATAGGGTCGGTGTTTATCACTTCCTTAAACAATTCGGGGCTAAAACTCGGGATGCCTTTAAACATATAATTATCTCCTTCAGTAAGGGTATCGCCTATTTTAAAATTTCCGGTATCGTACAATCCCACTACATCACCCGGATAGGCTTCGTCAATCACGTTTTTGCTTTGAGCCATAAAATTATAAGGATTGCTAAACTTGTATTGCTTATTGAGCCTAACATGATGAAAAAATTTATTGCGTTCAAATTTACCCGAACACACCCTCAGGAAAGCAATCCTATCACGGTGTTTAGGGTCAATATTAGCATGGATTTTAAAAACAAATCCACTAAATTTAGGTTGGTAAGCATCTATCATTCCACTGGTAGTTTCGCGGGGTAAGGGGCTTGGGGCTATTTCAACAAACGTGTCCAGCAATTCCTTAATTCCAAAATTATTAACCGCCGAACCAAAGAACACCGGAGCCAAATACCCTTCACGGTATAGGGAAACATCAAACGGCTCAAACACTTCATTGATAAGTTCTACATCGTCCTTTAATTTTTTAGTATCTTTTTCACCAATAAGAATAGGTAGATTTTCATCGTCTAAATTTTCAATTTCAATTATTTCATCACTCAACTTTGTTTTATTGGAAGTGAAAAGATTTAAGGAATGATTGTATAAAAGATAAACTCCTTTAAAATCTTTACCCATATTTATAGGCCAGCTAAGCGGTCTCACGGCGATATTTAATTCTTTTTCCACTTCCTCCAAAATATCAAACGGGTCGCGGCCATCTCGGTCCATTTTATTTACAAAAACAATTACCGGGGTATGTCGCATACGGCAAACTTCCATCAGTCGGCGGGTTTGTTCCTCCACACCCTTTACACTGTCAATTACCAATATTACACTATCCACCGCCGTTAAGGTGCGATATGTATCCTCAGCAAAATCTTTGTGACCGGGTGTATCCAAAATGTTCACCAAATAATTATTGTATTCAAACGCCATAACCGAAGTGGCTACTGAAATACCACGTTGTTTTTCAATTTCCATAAAATCGGAGGTAGCAGTTTTTTTAATTTTATTGCTTTTTACTGCCCCAGCTATTTGAATGGCACCGCCAAATAAAAGCAGTTTCTCGGTAAGGGTGGTTTTTCCAGCATCAGGGTGACTTATTATACCAAAATTTCGGCGTTTGTTTATTTCTGAATCTAATGACATTTAATTTTTTTAAAGGGTGCAAAGATAATTCTATTTACTATTTTAGATTTTAGATTTACGTTTTTGATTTTAAAAAAATAGGGACAGATGCGTTCCATTCCTTAAATTTGCAGCCTTGCAAAATTTTAAAATATTAAGTACTGTCTTTCTATCCTTACTTTTTTTTGTTTCCTGCCTTTCGCCCAACCAAAAATTAGTAAAAAAAGCCGCGAGCAGCAAAGGGATTTTTGCAATAATAACAACGGAAAAAGGGGTGATAATAGCCAAGCTTGAATATGAAAAAGTACCCTTAACAGTTGCAAGTTTTATGGGTTTAGCGCAAGGTATTATTCCTAATGATTCCACCAATAATGGAAAACCATTTTTTGATAGTCTTAAATTTTATAAAGTGTTCAAAGGGTTTATGGTGATGACCGGATGCCCGAAAAATAATGGAATTGGCCACCCAGGATATTTTTTTAAAGATGAATTTCATCCAAATCTAACACACGATAGCCCCGGAATATTATCTATGGTTAGTAATGGTCCCAATACCAATGGCAGCCAGTTTCTTATAACACTTAGAGCAAGTTCAGTACTGGATAATAAAAATCCGGTGTTCGGCAAAGTTATAAGCGGGATGGAGGTATTAAATGATTTACAGCAAGGGGATAGGATAACTCAAATAAAAATAATAAAAATTGGAAGGAAAGCTAAAGCATTTGATCCTTTGAACGTGTTTGCAAAAAATGGATTTGATAAAATGTTGAAAAACTAAATATGGAGAAAAGTTTTTTTTTAAAAAAGGAAATTACAATTGATGGAAAACATCAGAGGCCAATAACCCTAGATATTAATTATATGAGTAATGAGGTAAATCAACCTCTTGTGGTTTTTTGTCATGGGTTTAAAGGGTTTAAAGATTGGGGTACATTTAATAAAATGGCCGAAACATTTGCCCATAATAATTTTGTTTTTATAAAGTTTAATTTTAGCCATAATGGGACTACACCTGGCAATTACACCGACATTCACGATACCGAAGCATTTGGGCATAATAATTTTGAAATTGAATTAGAAGACTTGGATTGTGTGATAAACTGGTTGGAAAGGGAGGATAATCCCTACAAAAAACAGTATAATTTTAATAAGCTGTATCTTATTGGCCATAGCAGAGGTGGCGGGATAGCCATGCTAAAAACAACCCAAGACGGACGAGTAAAAAAAGTGGCGGCCTGGGCATCAGTCAATGATTTTGAAAAATATATGTACCTGAGTGACCCTATAAATTGGCAAGAAACCGGTGTTAGTTATATTGAAAATACTAGAACAGGTATTTCCCTTCCACTTTATTATCAGTTTTATGAAAATTTTTATAAAAACAAAGGAAGACTTGATATTAAAGAAAACCTGATGAGCTTGGACAAGCCTATTTTATTATTACATGGAACCATGGATGAAACGGTTGCCATGGCTGATTCAGAGTGGATTTATGAAAATTTGGACCACAGTATTTTGGTTAAAGTTGAAAATGCAAACCATACCTTTGGGGCATCACATCCTTGGGAAAAAGAAAGTTTGCCTGAAAACCTTAGTTTTGCATTAGAAGAAACGATTGAATTTTTTAATTTTTAATAAGTAGTACTTAATGGCCGATTATAGTCAGAAAATAGTTATAGCAGGTGCAGGTGTGGCAGGTTTGGCAGCTGGAGTTTACCTTAAGAGGAAGGGCTATCATGATATAACGTTTATTGAAGCATCCGACAGGGTAGGGGGAAGGATGAAAACCGATAAAATTGATGGATATAATTTGGATAGGGGTTTCCATGTTTTTTTTACGGCCTATCCATACGCCGGAGAACTTATAAATATTAACC
>JBJXDS010000364.1:0-16385 GCA_046154525.1 Bacteroidia bacterium | reverse complement strand
CGAACATTACATCCTTTTAGAACCCGAAAACGAGTATCTGGAAATAGAAGACCTCGACGATATTATTAATCAAATTTTAGGTGATTTTTCGGAGGTAAGTTATGTCATTTTTTTTATTGGTTCATTAGAATATTTCAATCAAGACGATATGGAGCAATTGACTTTTTTAAATGACGAATTGGTAGCCAAAAGGGGCTATTTAATGATGGTAAGCACTTCCGAAAATATTATAGAACAATTAAAAGATAAAATAAATATTGCCGCGTCAATTGACGAAGCCATTGATACCATTGAGTCGGAATGGTTAGATAGGGAATTATTTTCGGAGGAGAGCTAGGGAATTGGAGAGTAAGCTAACTATATTAGGTTGTGGCTCGGCAGCTCCTTCGCTACAAAGGGCTAATACAGCCCAGATTTTGGAAATGGCAGGTCAGGTAATTTTAATTGACTGTGGCGAAGGCACCCAGTGGCAAATGCTCAAACGAAAAATAAGCGCTTATAAAATTGATATTATTTTTATAAGCCATTTGCATGGCGACCATTATCTTGGCTTGCCTGGTTTGCTCAATACCTTATCACTTTATGGCAGGGAAAGGCCTTTAAAAATATTTGGCCCAAAGGGAATAAAAAGTTTGCTGTTTCATAATTTTAAAGAGGCTGAAATTTTTCCTTGTTATGAGGTTTCGGTCAATGAAATAAATACCAAAAAGCATAAAAAAATTTACCAGGAAAATGAACTTTCAGTAACGGCCATTCCATTGCAGCATCGAATTCCCTGTTATGGGTTTCATTTTCAACTCAACCATTTTTCTTTAAAAATTAATAAACAAAAATGTGATGCAGCTTTGCTTGAAGTGGATGCTATAAAGGTTTTTAAAAAAGGATTGGATTACACCAAAAATAATAAAACGTATTTTTATAAAGACTTTACCTCGCCTTATCATGTGCAGCAGTCTTACACGTTTATAACTGACACTTTGTTTTTACCTCAATTGGCTCCAATATTTAAGGACACTGATATTCTTTACCACGAATCCACCTACCTGAACAATCTATTGGACAAGGCCAAAACAACCTATCACTGCACAGCTTTGCAGGCTGCAGAAATGGCCAATCATTGTAAAGCACGGGTGTTAGTTTTAGGGCATTTTTCTTCCCGTTATGCCCAAACCGATGAATTGTTGGCTGAAGCAAGATCACTCTTTGCCAATACCGAACTAGCAGATGACGGTAGGATATTTATTATAAAATAATACCTTATCCACAAGCGTTAGTAATACTGCCACCTTTATTTAATTTTCAGGAAGATTATATTTGGTGGTTACACATGACCAAATACGATAAAGATTTAAGAAGCCGGGGCAAGGTGGTGGATGATTTTGAAAATGAATTAAAACCATCTCCAAAGCCTAAGCCAGGAAATAGCAAAACTGCAAAAGCCAAATCGAAAGGTGAACCTTCGTTTACGGCTAAAGATATTGGAAATGTTATCACATTGAAAGATGATACCACCCGTAAAATTTTCGGGATATTACTGGTATGTTTTTCCTTGTTTTCAGCAGCAGCCTTAATTTCCTTTGCCCTTTACTGGAAAACCGATTTAAGCATCTTACAGGGTGAAGTTACTGACCCGTTTCAAGTAGTTAATAATTTTGAAATAAAAAACTGGATGGGTGTGTTGGGGGCTAATTTTGGATATATAGTCATGTACAAAGGTTTTGGGTTGTTGTCGTTGCTTGCACCTGTGTTTACAATGCACTTTGGTTTGCTTTTATTGGTAGATAAAAAAATATTAAATCCCCTTAAATGGATGAAGTATTTAGCCACTGCAGGAATTTGGTTTATGCTAGCTTCCGGTTCTATGTTTCATAGTTTTAGCCCGGTATGGGGTGGCGGTGTTGGGTTTTGGATGTTCGATTCAATGCGTGAAATGGTTGGTCTGTTCGGGGCTTTACTGATTTTGGCTGTAACGGCTTACACTATTATGTGGCTGGTTTTTAATTATGAACCTATAGGAATTAAAAATTATGCCCAAAAAATAATTCCAGGTATGACAAAAGCTGAGCCTAAAAGATATGAAGATAACGATACCCAAATATATGCCGGCGATACTTTATTTGAAAAAGATCGGATTGAATTGGACAATTTTGACGAAGAGGATGAAACCCAGGAATTCAGTTTTACAATAGTGGATGAAAAAGGAAAAAAGAAAGAAATACCTCTTGAACCCGAATTGGCACTGGAAGTAACGGAAACCGAAGAAGCGGAAGAGGAACCCCCTTTTGAAGTGGAAGAAACCAAAGAACCTGTGGCTGATGAACATTATGGAATTGATACTCCTTTTGATCCCAAATTAGATTTACGCGATTACCAGTTTCCCGAAATAGATTTTTTAAATGATTACGGAGGGGAAGGCCAGAAGGAGGTGTCGATGGAAGAATTGGAGAAAAGCAAAAACATGATTGTGGAAACGCTTAAAAACTACAACATAAGTATTTCCAGTATTAAGGCTACCACAGGGCCTACAGTTACCTTATTTGAGATTGTTCCTTCAGCCGGCATTAAAATTTCAAGAATTAAAAACCTGGAAGATGATATTGCTTTAAGCCTTGCTGCATTAGGAATAAGAATTATTGCACCCATACCTGGAAAAGGGACAATAGGAATTGAGGTTCCTAATAAAAATCCAAAAATAGTTTCTATGAAATCCATGCTCCTTAGCCCAAAATTCCAAAAGGCTGAGATGGATTTACCCGTATGTTTGGGCAAAACAATTTCGAACGAAGTGTTTGTATCTGACCTCACCAAAATGCCGCACTTGTTGATGGCGGGTGCCACGGGACAGGGAAAATCAGTTGGGTTAAACGCATTATTAATTTCACTTTTATACAAAAAACACCCGGCTGAATTAAAGTTCGTTTTGGTGGATCCTAAAAAAGTGGAGCTAACTCTTTTTAGAACCATTGAACGCCACTACCTAGCCAAACTCCCCGGCGATAGCGAAGCTATTATTACAGATAATAAGCAGGTAATAACTACTCTTAAATCCCTATGCCTGGAAATGGACAGCCGTTATGAATTGCTGCAATGGGCCATGGTGAGGAATATTAAGGAATACAACGCCAAATTTATTAGCCGAAAACTTAACCCGACCGAAGGCCATCGATTTTTACCTTACATAGTTGTTATAATTGATGAGGTGGCTGATTTGATAATGACAGCCGGTAAAGAAGTGGAACATCCTATCAGTCGACTGGCACAATTGGCCAGAGCTATTGGAATTCATTTGGTTTTAGCCACCCAACGCCCCTCTGTAAATATTATTACAGGAACAATTAAAGCTAATTTTCCTGCCAGAATTGCATTTAGGGTGACATCAAAAATTGACAGTCGCACCATATTAGATGCCAATGGTGCCGACCAATTGGTAGGTCGTGGCGATATGCTTTTTTCTAACGGAAACGACCTAATCCGATTGCAATGCCCATTTGTTGACACGCCCGAAGTCGAAAAAATAACCACGTTTATCGGTTCGCAACGGGGCTATTCTCAGGCTTATGTGTTGCCTAAAGTAGCTGACGAAGATGGGGAAATAGATATGGACGACATGGCTCCTGATGACTGGGACAGTATGTTTGAAGACGCTGCCAGAGTGATCGTTAACAGCCAACAGGGCAGCACTTCACTACTTCAACGTAAAATGAAAATTGGATATAATCGTGCCGGACGCTTGATAGATCAAATGGAAATTGCTAATATTGTAGGCCCGTTTAAAGGGAGCCAGGCCAGAGAAGTTTTAATTAAAGACGAAACCAGCTTGGAATACATATTGCAAGAGATATTAAAGAAATAAAAATGAAAACCTTCGGAAAATTCTTTACATATCGTTCAATCATGCCATTTGCATTAGTATTGACGATTCTTATGTCTTCAGCCTTTGTTAATAGCGACAAGGCTGCCAGCCAAATTCTTGATAAAGTAAGTAAAAATTACAAATCTTATAAAACAATAAAGGCAGCTTTTAAAATTAAAGTTTTTAATAAACAGGACAAAAGTTCTCAATCTGAAAAAGGAAATTTATATGTGAAAGGAAAAAAATTTAGGGTGGAAATGGATGGACAAGAAATTTATTGTGACGGAAAAACCATGTGGACCTACCTTAAAGATGCCAACGAAGTGCAGATAAGTAATTACAATCCTAAAAATTCTGATATAAATCCAAGTGAAATTTTTACCGTTTACGAAAAAGGATTTTTATCTAAATTTATTGGTGAAGGCAAAAAAGGAGCAGTAGTTACTGAGCAAATAGAACTTACACCTACTGATAAAAAGAAACCATTTTTTAAAGTAAAATTAACAATTGATAAAGTAGCCAAAAAAATAATGGATATGACCGTGATGAGTAAAAATGGCGTTGAATCTCTCTACGAGATAACCAACTTCACTCCAAATATTAAAATTGAAGATTCATTTTTTAAATTCGATAAAAAATCAAAACCAGGTGTGGTAGAGATTGATTTGAGATAAAAATAAAATTAACAAATATTAATAGCCCCTTTTCTTCACTGAGATGGGGTTTTGTTTTTTAAAATGAAAAACTAAGTTGGAGGTAAATTAATCACTGCATTAATATCGAAATTATATTGTTTTTGAATGGTACTTGATAATCCGTTAAAATCCCATTACGTTTGAAGAAAAATATTAAATATGTTTAAAAAAATAATTTTTTACTCAACTATTTTAGGAGCACTTACCTTTCAAAATTGTAAGCCCACAGAAGAAGACCCAGAACCAACCCCAATTACTGCCCCTGAAATTATGGTGCCATCACATATCAAAAATGTGGATGGAATTTTGGTATCCATAATTACTGCCTCCAAAGAAGCAAGCACTGAAACAAAAATAGGAACTGCTTATGCGGCATTCTACAAAGGTCAGAACTCTTCCATTAAATTAGATGCCACATCCGTTAAAATAAACTCCAAGGTGACTACAAAAAGTGATGATAACGTGTACTTTTATGACATCTCGGCTACCGAGCCTTTAGGCTTGGATTTTAAAAGCCAAATAAATTGGCAAGTAACCGGAAATACCACTACAGGAGTGCCAGTAATAAGTAACAATGATGGAAGTGGTTTTCCAAACGTTCCTTCTTTGCCCGAGTTTATTAATATGAATCCCGACCAGGATAAATTGATAAATTGGAGCAGCAGTTTTGGGGCCGATTCAGTAGTATTTACAGTAAAAGGACCATTAAGCACCTTCAAGCGTGTTTTTAATAATACAGTTAATTCCTTCACCATACCTAAGGCAGAAATAACCAAATTAGGAATTGGTAATGGTAGCCTTCAAATAATTTGCTATAAAGTAGAGCCAAAAACATTTGGATCTAAGAACTATGCATTTATTAAAGAATGTATATCCATATGTAAAAAAGTTAATATTACTCTCTAACTAAAGTTTAATAAATAATGGTTATAAAAACCGCAGAACCCTGCGGTTTTTTAATTTAATGAATTATGAAAAAATACCTTATTTTTTTCGTTTTAATACTTTTTATTAGCTGTTCAAAAAACAAATGGGATAATACAACCATTGCCATTTTACCAATGGGGCTTGATTCAAATAGATATTATCTAATAGATGAAATGAAATCATCCATTGAAGAAAATCCTGATTTTAAAGTAATAATTTTAAAAGAAGTTGATTTACCAAAATCGGCCTGGTACCAACCAAGAAAACGCTACAAAGCCGATAAAATTTTAAAACATTTAAAAGCGATAAAACCAGATTCGGTGGATTATATTTTGGCTTTTACCTCAGCAGATATTAGCGTTAATAAAAATGGAAATAAAGATTGGGGAATATTTGGACTTGGTTTTGAACCTGGCAAGGCATCGGTAGTTAGCACATTTAGATTAGGGAAAAATAAAAGGCAATTAAACCGAAGAGTTTTAAAAATAACCAAGCACGAATTGGGCCATAACTTTGGGTTGCATCATTGCAAAAATTCTAAAACATGTGTGATGAATTCAGCCGAAGGTAGTATTAAAACAGTGGATAGGGTGAGTAATATTTTTTGCAAAAAATGTAAAGAAAAACTCAGAAAATAGTAGAATTACTTTTGGTCATTTTTATCCAACTCAATAAACCAAAGATACCAATTATTAATACGATAGAAGCATATACCGAGGTTGGGTAAAGTTCTTTTTTGTAATAAACAATAATCATTAAAAAATCGGCAACCAACCACCAATACCAGTTCTCAATTTTGCGAAGCCCTGTAAGGCACTGGCCTACTAAACTTAAACTCAGTATTAATGCTTCAGCTATTGGGTAGCTGCATTGGGTGTGGTTTTTTAAATAATAAGCTGCAATGGGGGTTAATATAATTGTAATAATTACCCAAATAATAGTTTCCTGTTTTGATAAATACTCTGGAATTTTCAACGTTTTATACTTCCAGTGAACCCAACCCCAAATTCCCGTGGCTAAAAAAATTATTTGAACTGCAAAATCGCCGTATAATTTTGCCTCCCAAAACATCCACATAAAGCAGACTATATTAATAAATCCAATCGGCCAAGTAAGAATGTGATTTTTATATAATAAATATACTGCCACAATTCCCGTTAGTACCCCAATCCATTCTATTGCGTTCATTATACGGTGCAAGTTAAAATATTTCTGTTTCTATTAAAGAATCAATTTTAAACAAGATTCGAATCGGTTACTTTTGCACAAAAAACCAAAAGTAGTTCACTTACATCATGAAAAATAAATACATCGACCTAATTCAGCAGACTTTTAATTTTCCTCAGGAAGAATTCCAGTTAGAAGACAATACCCTTGTTTTCCATGATATGTATTTGATGGATTTGATAAAACAATACGGTACGCCTCTTAAATTTCATTACCTCCCCAAAATTTCGGAGAATATAAAAAAAGCAAAAATGTGGTTTAACGTGGCCATGGCCAAGTGCGATTATCAAGCCAAATATCATTATTGCTATTGTACTAAAAGTAGTCATTTTCAGTTTGTGCTGGAAGAAGCTTTGAAAAACGACATACATATTGAAACCTCATCGGCGTTTGATATTGATATTATTGAATCTCTATTTGTAGAGGGTAAAATTACTCAACAGCAATATATAATCTCAAACGGCTTTAAAACCGATACCTATATCGAAAACATTGCCCGTATAATAAATGATGGTTTTGAAAATGTTCTTCCTATTTTGGATAATAAAAGTGAATTGGATCGACTTACTGCTTTAATTGAAAAACCGTTTAAAATTGGAATAAGACTAGCAGCAGAAGAAGAGCCAAAGTTTGAGTTTTATACCAGTAGATTAGGAATTGGATACAAAGATATTGTCCCTTTTTATGAAAATCAGATTAAGGATAAACCGAATGTAGAAGTAAAGATGCTTCACTTTTTTATTAATACAGGTATTGCCGATACTGCCTATTATTGGAACGAGTTGCACAAATGTTTGAAGGTGTATTGCGCTTTAAAGAAAATATGCCCTACCTTGGATTCATTGAATATAGGTGGCGGGTTTCCGATTAAAAATTCCCTATCCTTTGAATACGATTATGCTTACATGGCTGAGGAAATAGTAGCTCAAATAAAACAAGTTTGCAATGAGAGCAATATTCCGGAACCAAATATTTTTACAGAGTTTGGTTCATTCACTGTGGGTGAAAGCGGTGGGGCTATTTACCAGGTACTTTACCAAAAGCAGCAAAACGACCGTGAAAAATGGAACATGATAGACAGCAGTTTTATGACCACCCTGCCTGATGCATGGGCTATTAACAAAAAGTTTTTGATGTTGCCTATCAACCGCTGGGACAAAACATACGAACGGGTTTTGTTAGGAGGACTCACATGTGACAGCGATGATTATTACAATTCCGAACAGCATGTGAATGCTATTTATCTTCCCCGATTTAATGCCGAAGACCCTTTATACATTGGATTTTTTCATACCGGGGCCTACCAGGAAAGTGTAGGTGGCTATGGTGGTATCCAACATTGCTTGGTGCCGGCACCAAAGCATGTTATTATTGATAAAGATTCGGAAGGGGTACTTTCCACCCGAATATTTTCAAAAGAACAGAGCTATAAAAGTATGTTGAAGATTTTAGGATATTAAAAGCACCCTAATCTCAACGAGGAAACAGATGTTTCATTTTAATTGATATTAATGTTTTCATAGTAAATTAGATGAGGCACAGCATGACAGGATGCATAGATCCTATAAGTTAAACATAACTCAACCACCAATGCCCCTTCGAACTTTTATATTTATTATACCAGCGGCAAGGGAAATATAAAATTACAACTACCAAAGCCCACAATAAATAAACTGCCCAAAGCGGCACACCAAATCCTTTGGGGAATCCACCAAAAACAGATTGGGGATCTAAATCGGATAAATGATAGCCGGAAGCAAAGAAAATAACGAACGCCACGGCATGGATAAGGTAAATATGGAGGATATAATAAAAAAACGGAACCCGCCCAAAAACGGTTACCATATCTGAAAATTTGCCTTTCCATCGTTCGGCAAAAGCCAAAAATAAAAATGCCGGGCCAATAGTCATCAAGGAATAAAGCAATGAAGGAGGATATTTGCTGGTATCAATAAAAGATAGTACCGAAAATATTTTAGTGGCCTGTGTTTGCCAGTAATGATGGTCGCCATAAAAATTGCCCGAACGCAAAAGAGTAAAAAGGATTATGCTGCCTATTCCCAATTGAATTAAGGTTTTTTTACGTTTTTCATAAGCAACCTCCGGCTTGTACAAATTGCCAAATAAATAGCCTAAAATCATAATACCCAACCATGGCATTAGCGGATAGCCAACAAACAAACTGTGGGTAGCATCCAAATTAAAAAAATTGGGTACATGAAGAACCGACCATATAAATCCTGAAAGATCTTTGTTTATGGTTTCGTCCAGTCCATCCAGTAGATTGTGGCCAAAAACCAAAAGTATCCCTAAAACCAACAAAACAGGATTGGGCAACCTCACCAAGCCGGCCATTAAAACCATACTTAACCCTATAACCCATATTACAAACAGCCCCACAAAGGCATAGCTCAAATTCCCAACCCATCCAAAATAGATTACTGTGACTTCCAACAGAATGAGCCATAACCCACGGGTTAATAAAAATTTTGAAAGGTAATTTAAAGACCGTTTTTGCCTAACAAAAAATATGGAAGTGCCAGCCAGAAAAACAAAAACCGGGGCACAAAAATGGGTAATCCAACGGGTAAGGAATAAAGCTGTATTGGTGGTTTTAAAATCCAAAGGACTTTGCCCGTTAATTGAATCGAAATGAAAAAAATCACGGCAGTGGTCTAAAGCCATTATCACCATTACCAATCCACGGAGCAGATCAATGGATTGGATGCGGGGTTTGGTTTCGGTAATGCTATTCATAAATTCCTACCTATGCATCCTTTCTCCCAACATTTACCAAAAACCCAAAGGCTGCTGCGGTAAAAAACATAATTAAACTATAAATGGCCGGGGGGATACTCATCACACTATTGCCAAGCACCGTAAGGGCGATGTATATGGCCAACGTACCATTGTGAATGCCAATTTCCATGCCAATGGCAATGGCTTGTTTTTTATGAAGTTTGAAAAGCAAGGGAATAAAATAGCCCGCTGCCATGCTCAACAAATTAAAAACAAGGGCGGCTACACCTACCTGTTGAAAATAAGTAGCCACATTTTCTTTTTCTTTTAAAACGGCCGCTACAATTATCATAACCAAAAATAAGGCAGATAATATGCGGATGGGTTTATCAAGTTTTACCGATAATGCCGGAGATTTTGATTTTAAAAACATACCAATTGTAACTGGAACCAACACAATGGCAAATACCTCCATTACTTTTTTAAACTGCATGGGTATTACCTGCCCCGATTCCATAAAATAATCAATGGAAAAATTAACAATGAACGGAAGAGTAAAAAGGGTTAACAGGCTATTGACAGCCGTTAGCGAAATATTTAATGCCACATCGCCTTTTGAAAGATGGCTGTAAAGATTGGCCGTAGCACCACCGGGCGAAGCTGAAAGAAGCATTAAACCCACGGCCAATTCGGGCGGTAACCCAAAGTTTTTTGCAATTAAAAAACATAACAAAGGCAAAAGCAACATTTGGCAAGCAAGCCCAATAACCATGGCCTTGGGATACAGAACCACCCGTTTAAAATCGGCAATTGTTAGGGAAAGTCCCAGCCCAAGCATAATAATGCCAAGTGCTACAGGTAATAAAACTGAAAGAAGAGAATTTGATTCCATAGTAAAAATTAAAAAGGTTTAATATTGGTAAGGCAAAAATATATTAAAATATGAGCTTTTAATTTTTTCTGCTTAGTAGTTTATATTTCAATTTTTCATCCTTAACATTTACATAATCAAAAGGGCAATTCAAACATCCACTGCCGCAACATTCCCCACGTTTTAAATGGTATTCGCGGGTAAAGACCAGTAGCCCTTGTTCGTTGAAATAATAATCTTTTGGTGGGTTCAAAACTTACATACGTTCGGGAACAAAGATGCCCAATAAATTCATGCCTTGTTTTAGGGTTTGGGCAGTGAGTTGGCAAATGGCCAATCGGTTTTGTTTTAATTTTTCATCGGTTTCCCCAAGAATAGAAACCTCATGGTATAATCTGTTAAAAGCTTTAGCTACTTCAAACATATAGTTGGCTATGGCTGAAGGGTTGTATCCTTCGGTTGCAATGGAAACTTTAGAAGGAAACAAAGAAAGGGTATTTAATAATTCCTGTTCGGAAGGATGCAGTTGGGCACTTGTGTTTACCTCAGGTGTTGACGTTACATTCCGTAAAATAGAACAAATACGGGCATGGGTATATTGAATGAAAGGGCCTGTGTTTCCATGAAAATCTATAGATTCTTCGGGGTTGAACATCATCCTTTTTACCGGATCCACTTTTAATAAAAAATATTTTAAAGCCCCCATGGCAATGGTTTCATAAAGATTTTCCAATTCTTCACTTGAAAAGCCTTCTGTTTTGCCAAGCTCTTCAGTTATTTGTTTGGCTGTGGAATGCATCTCTTCCATCAGTTCGTCCGCATCTACCACCGTTCCTTCCCGGCTTTTCATTTTACCACTTGGTAAATCCACCATGCCATAACTCAAATGATACACCCCATCGGCATAAGGTTTCCCTAATTTTTGAAGGATTAATTTTAAAACTTTAAAGTGGTAATCCTGTTCGTTTCCCACCACATAAACCGATTTATCCATTTGGGTGTCATCGTATTTCAGTTGGGCGGTGCCAATATCCTGTGTTATATACACCGAGGTTCCATCAGCCCTGAGAACTATTTTTCTATCCAGCCCGTCGGCTGTTAAATCTATCCAAACACTGCCATCGGGGTCTTTTGTAAAAACACCTTTTTGCAAGCCTTCGGCCACTATATCTTTCCCTAAAAGATAGGTATTGCTTTCGTAATAATATTTATCAAAACTAACCCCCATGCGATTGTAAGTTTTTCCAAATCCGTCATACACCCAGCCATTCATTATTTTCCAAAGGTTAATGGTTTCGGGGTCTCCGGCTTCCCATTTTAGAAGCATTTGTTGGGCTTCTTTTATTAAAGGAGCTTCTTTTTTAGCTTCTTCCTCGGGCATTCCGCCATCAATCAGGTTTTTTATTTCTTCTCGGTAGTGTTTATCAAACAATACATAATATTTCCCTACCAAATGATCGCCTTTTGTATTACTTAACTTGGGCGTTTCGTTTTTGCCGAAAAGCTGCCAGGCCAACATGCTCTTACAAATATGAATGCCCCGGTCGTTTATCAAATTGGCTTTTACCACATCATACCCTGCAAATTTTAAAATTTGGCTTACCGAAAAACCTAATAAATTATTTCGAACATGTCCTAAGTGCAATGGCTTGTTGGTGTTAGGTGATGAATATTCCACCATTACTTTTTTGCCATTGCCATTTGTTACTTTTCCAAAATCTGGGTTTTGATAATTTTGTTTTAGAAAATTGAGCCAATAACTCTGGCTAAGTTCAAAATTTAAAAACCCTTTGATTACATTAAAATCATCTATTTCATCGCATTTGGATTTTACAAAGTTTCCAACATTGGCAGCTGTTTCCTCAGGTTTTTGCTTTGAAATGCGTAAAAAAGGGAATACTACAAACGTGTAATCACCCGTTTGGTCCTTGTTGGTTAGCTCCAGTTTTATGTCCTCGGGTTTTACCGTCTCATTATAAAGCGATGAAAAACTTTGAAGGATTAAGTTTTTTATGGTGGTTTCTATTGGCAATTGGTAATTGAATTATGTTTTAAAATTTGTAATTATGGAAAGCATCCCCCAACCCCCTTCATAAGGGGGACAGCTGACGCACGAGCACTGGACATTGAGAATTGAATATTGAGCGTTGAGTATTGAACATTTCACATTTCTATTTTCCAGTTTCTAATTTCTACTCAGGTTTCCATTTAATGCTGCATCCCACGGCGGGTATTTCCTGATAATCTACATCTAACCCATCCAATGTGCATTCAAGGGCGTCTTCCAAATAAACCCGAGTCACGGCATATTCATTGTCCCAACTATCATCAATAGCCCCTTTATATACCAGTTCGCGTTTCGAATTAAATAAAAAAGCTTCAGGAGTTCTCACTGCTCCAAGGGTTTTTAATACTTCCTGGTCCTCATCATACAAATAGGGGAAATAGCCATGAAAAAGTTGTTCACCCAATTTTTTCATATTCTCAAACGAATCTTCCGGAAATTGGTTGGCATCGTTCCCGCTAATTATCATTATTCCTAAGTCATCCTCTTCGTATTTTTTCCATAATTTTATAATCCGGTTCCAATAAGAGCGTGAGTATTTACAATGATTGCAGGATACTATAATCAGTAAAGCATACCTTTCGGCAAATGAATATTTACTATAGGTTTTACCATCGGTGGCAGGCAGCCTGAATTCAAAAAGTTTTTCACCAATTTGCATGGTGCAAAGTTACACATTTGCAACAATCCTCGTCATAAACAATAATTGGTTTATTTTATTAAGAATGTTATTTTTGATTGAATTTTAAATATGATTAGAATTTTTACCCTAGTTGTTTTTTGTACTTTTTTAAACGTCCAAGGTCAAAGTCAGCAAGTTTTGATTGGGAATGACGCCTCTGAAAAATTTGAGGGTGCAAATGAAGTATATATTAATAATTGGTTTGGCATACCCGGTTATGTAAAATTTGAATCGGCAATAGAAAATAGTACGGAAGAATTTGTTGCTTCATTGCCTCAAAAATTAAAATTGGGAGATGGTATAAAATTTATAAAATACCGTGAAGATGCCGATGATATTGGATTGGTGCATTTCCGATATTACCAATATTATAAAAATCTACCTGTAGTTGGGAGTATGCTTATTGTACATACCCGAAATGGAAAAATAGAATCGTTTAATGGGGAATATTATCCTTTATCAACCATTCATACTGAAACAATTTTAGATGCAGAAGCATGTTTGAACAAAATTCTTGATTCAAAAAATATCTATGCCTGGAATGTTCAAGCCGAACAAAATTTCTTAAAAGAAATTAAAAACGACCCCAATGCAACCTGGTTTCCAAAAGGCGAATTAGTAATATGCCCCGTTAACGGAGAACTAAACAACCCAACTTTTAAACTGGCATGGAAATTTGATATTTATTCAATGACACCACATGAAAGGGAAAACATTTACGTAGATGCTAGAGATGGAAACAAGATTCATTCTCAAAAAATACTTTGTGAAGTGGATGTTAATGGCAAGGCCATTGCAAAGTATGCAGGGGTTCAAACCATTAAAGTAGATAGCTTAGGGGCCACAAGTTTTAGGATGCGCGAAACTGGCAGAGGAGGTGGGGTGGATACCTATGATAATACATCGGGAACTGACTTTACAGATAACAATAATGTGTGGGACAGCACTACGTCAAAACGGCAAATGGTGGCAGCTGATGTGCACTTTGGCTCCGAAAAAACCTTTGATTATTACCTTAATTTTCATAACAGAAAAAGTTTTGACAACAACAATGCCAAGATGATTGGAATTTTACAAGGCAATTTTGTCAATGCATTTTGGAATGGGACTTACTCAGCTTATGGGTATGGAAGTGGTACCTGGGGACCTGTAACCGGAATAGATGTGGTAGGGCATGAATATACACATGGGGTTACTCAAAAATCATCCAATCTGGTTTACTCAGGCGAACCTGGTTCACTCAATGAATCGTTCAGTGATATTTTCGGAAAACTGGTGGAATGGTATGGATTGCCATCCAAATTTAAATGGTACTTAGGCCATTATGGAGCCGGGCCTAATAAGGCATTTCGCAATATGGCCAATCCAAATGAATTTGGCTGCCCCGATACCTATGGAGGCAAATTTTGGAATGCCGGCGACATTGTGCACTACAATAGCAGTGTTCAAAATTTTTGGTTTTTTCTTTTGGCCACCGGAGGTACCGGAACCAATGATTCCAATCACAAATATTATGTGGATAGCATTGGCATGGAAAAAGCAGCGAAAGTGGCCTATAGGAATAATGCATTTTACCTAACCACCAATTCTAAATTTAACGATGCCAGGTTTTATGGAATAAAATCGGCCCAGGATATTTTTGGCGACTGTACAAAAGAAATAGAAGCAGTAACCAATGCCTGGTATGCTGTAGGAGTTGGCAAAGGCTACACCTCACCGGCAGGGAAACCCAAAGGAACAACTATTGACCCCTACAATAAAAGGTATTGCAGCACCGATAGTTTTATTAGCCTTAATTTTAAAAATCCTTATAGTTACACAGCCATAAAATATCGCTGGACTTTTGGAGATGGTGATAGTTCAACGGTTCAAAACCCAACCCATGTTTTTAAAAAATACGGCGTTTATAAAACTATTTTAAGAACAGAATACTGTTTTAAATATTATTATGACACCTCCATCATCACCCTTTCACAAAAACCAATTATTGATTTTTTGATAAATAACGATACCCAATGTCTTGATAAAAATAAATATAAGTTTACCTCGCTGGCATATTCAAAATTGAAAAGAAAAATAATACTTAATTGGGAGGCAAATCCATTTTCATTGAGTGGTAAAGATTCAATAATTAGCTTCACATTTGATGTACCAGCTACTTATAATATTAAACTTACTGCCACCGATGATAGAGGATGCTTTAATGAAATAACAAAACAAGTAGAGGTGATACCATCCACACAATTTAATTTTACTTTTAAAAATTCATGCCCCGGACAAACAGTTAATTTCATCTCTTCTAATTTACCCGATACCTCACAAGTAAAATATACCTTACAGTGGGATTTGGACGAAGGAACAACTGCTAAAACCGAAAAAGTTTCCAAAATATTTAAAAATACAGGGGTTTATAAAATATCATTGGCTTTACTATCGGCTAATATTTCATGTTCTGATACCGTAAGTAAAATGCTTACAGTTTATAAAATGCCCTATTCTGATTTTACTTACGATAGTATTTGTCCAGGAATTGAAACTATGTTTAGAAAAGTTAAAACCAATGATTCACTTAATTATTTTGAGTGGGATTTCGGAATTTATAAACCAAGCGATAAGGATTCCGTCAAAACTTCGTTCGACTATCCAGGGCAATACACCGTATCACTGAGATCGATTGGAAAAAAATGTATTAGCAGTATTTCAAAGCAGGTATATGTAGGCCCTAACCCCATAGCCTTATTTACGGGACATGATGTATGCGAAGGAGAAAAGCAAATTTTTAGTAACAAAAGTTCAGTTTCCGCCGGAGTAATTAAGATGTATGAATGGAATTTTGGCGATGTTACATCATCTACCTTATTTGAACCTGAAAAATTGTACTCAAAATATGGCAGCTATACGGTAAAATTAAATGTTATGGATCAACGGGGATGTAAAAATTCGAGCAGTATGAATTTAAAAGTAAATCCTAATCCATTGGCTTCGTTCACAGTTTCTGATATTTGTTTTGGTCAAAATTTCCATGCCATTAATACCAGCACCGACCCATATGGAAGTGTATTAAGCAATCAGTGGTGGATTGACAATTTGGATAATGGCAAAACAAAAGATTTACTCTTAAATTCAATCTTGACCGGCACCTATCAATTAAAATTAGAGGTAAAAAATGACAAGGGTTGTTTGGCTCAATTTTCAAAAATGGCAAGTGTAAAACCAATTCCTAATCCTTCATTTTTAAATTTCAGTGCTTTGTATTGTATCAACGAAAATCCAAATCTTCAGCCATTTTCAACCGGGGGTTCTTGGTTTATGAATAATTTACCCAT
>JBJXDS010000363.1:0-4866 GCA_046154525.1 Bacteroidia bacterium | reverse complement strand
GAAAATCAAAAAGGTTGCAAAAAAAAGTAAAAATATTTCTGTCAAAATATCACAATTGTGTAATATACGATATGCAACATATAGGGTTTAAGTATATGGAAATAAGCAATTAAAGTACTTTTAATGGCTTGTAAAAAAGGGCCAAAAAAAAAATTAATATTTTTATTTTTGGTTGTTTAATTTTTACTTTTATATTTGGAAAACAAAAAACGATATGAAATTATGAAAAGATTTTCTACTTTAAAATTTAAAAACATTCTAATCCTAAACACAAAAGCTTTTTTAACAACAGCTTTATTTGGTTTAATTAGTTTTGCAACCATGGCGCAATCTCCTTATTGCGATCCTTATTATTCTACAACTAATTGTACAACCTATTACATGTCTATTAATGCCATGGAAATTTCACAAGGTTCTACAACTCTGTTTACCCGTGCCCATAATACAGGGGGGATGAATGGATGTAATGCTTCAACAGGTTATTATACCCTTAACAGCACGTCTTCACAGTTTACCCTTAAGGCCGGTGCTACCTACAAGTTTGGCTTTACAACTGGTCCAACTTACGCCGTAAACATTGGCGTGTGGATTGACTTAAATGGAGATAAAGACTTTGCGGATGCCAATGAATATCTAACAGTTCCAACCTGTGTATATACTGTAGGTAACGTTGCAGCTGGATCATCTAGTTTAACTTATTTTAATGTAAAAATTCCTACAGGTGTTACCCCTGGTGTTACCCGCATGAGAATTCGTTCTCTTTACTATTATAGCTCATGCTGGGGTAGTAGCGATAATGGTTGTTCAACCCAACCATATGGTGAAGCCGAAGATTTTACAATTACTTTAGCCTCCGATCCTAATGATGGTGGTGTTACAAGCGTTGTAGTACCGCAATGTGGCCCAACACTTAAGGCAACAATTAACAATCTGGGAAATAATGATATTAATCCTGTTCAAATAGGTTGGAAGGTAAATACAGCTTTTCAAACACCTATGACACACAGTACTACTATAACTCCAGGAGGAAGTGCAAATATTACATTAACTCCTGACTTTACTTTTGTTGATGGTACAAATTATACGGTAAAAGTATTTACCTACCAGCCAAATAACGTTACAGATGTTGACAAATCAAACGATACAGCCACTATCAAATTTACTTATCTAGGCCCAGCTGGTACTCCTACCACGTTTGATGCCGTGAAATGTGGACCAGGAAAGGCACCGCTTAAATGTACTACCCCTTTTCAAACGGACTCAGTGGTATGGTATAATGCCGCTACCGCCGGACAAATTATAGCTAAGGGTAAAAATACACTATCACCCTCTTTAGTTTTGGGCGTTAATACCTTTTATGCACAATCTTTCAAAATTTCTCAAAATACAAAACTTGAAAATAGTTTAATGGGTAATTATACATATTACACAACTGGTCAGGCTGCCCAAGGTGGCTATGCTAACTTAACCCCAAAAACTGATATGTTTTTGGATAGTTTTAGAATTAGACTTTACAATAATACACCGGGGTCTACCTATAGTATTTACATGATGACAGGCAGCTATCTTGGATCTCAAACCAATTCATCCGCCTGGACTCAAATCGTAAATAATGCCGCTTCTTCTGTTAGAACAATTAGTGGTTTTTATATTGCTACCTTAAAAGTACCGGAGTTAATGCTAGCTAAAGGAACCACTTATGGTTTCTGCATACTTAGCACCGGATCCAATCCAGTGTGGACATTTGCTTACAATAATGCGGGCCATACGGCCTCTGATGCCAATCTGGATATGTTTACTCAGCACTATTTCTATGGGTCTGCTCCATTCTCAGGATATTGGGCTCAAGGGTATCCTATTAATTTAGAAGCCAATTATAGAAGGGCTATTTGCCCAAGTGCCAGAGTACCAATAACCCTAACTGTAAAACCAAGTCCAAACGGAGCCACATTTGCAAAAGGCACACCTTTTCAAACTACCCAGCTTACCACCAATGGTTCATTAGGCACTCCGGATGTAGTAGCCAAGGGCGATCAGTTAACCTATGAACTTGTTCCACCAACCACCACTTCAGCGGTTACCTACACAAATAGTACACATGGTTCATCATGGTTAACCATGACCCCTGAGGTAAGAACCAAAAAAGGAACCATTATCGCTTCAGGAACCAATACATGGATGTATACCCAACCTTCAGGTTCTACTGCTGGCAAATTAGTTATCACACCTGATGGAGCCTTAGCTGATAGTTTCTTAATAGTGAGTATGCAGATTAAAGACCTTGGACCACATTTCTGTGATTCCACTATTTTAAAGCACATATTTGTTGCTCCACGTCCTGTAACTGATTTCAAATTCAATACTCCAATATGTGATGGTGACGCTGTGTTGTTTAGTGACAAGAGTACAATTGCTTCAGGAACTTTAACCTATAAATACGATTTTAATACAGGTAACCCTGCTGATACAGGGACCACGGCTGATTTTGTATTTAAATTTCCTACCTATGGTTCGTATGATGTGAAACTAACTACAAAATCACTTCCTTACGGTTATACCGATACCAAAACGATAACCGTTGTAGTAACAGAAATACCTAAAATAGATTTCAAGGTATTGAATGCTTGCGAAAAAGTACCGGTTTCATTTAAAAATAACACGACTATTGGAGCAGGTACAGTAACTTATGATTGGGATTTTGGAGATCCTAGTACGACTTTAGACAAGAGTACTGCAAAAGATCCTACATGGACGTATACCAATCCAAATGCTTATAAAGTAACCTTAAGGGCTACTGCCAATGGCTGTTCAATATCGTTGTCAAAAAATGCCAATCAATTTGCTACACCCAAAGCATCGTGGAATACACCACCAGCGCCATTCACCTTGTGTGACAAATCGGATATCCAGTTTACCAATACCTCAACAATAAAGATGGGAAATATGGGATATACATGGAATTTTGGAGACGGAGGCGTTTCTAACTTTGCCAACCCAATTCACGTATTTGCCAATTCAAGTCCAAAATCTGTTAAGATGAAAGCGGTATCTGAATTTGGATGTGTTGACTCGTTGGTAAAAACTATTACCATGAACGAAGCTCCAAAAGCGGACTTTAGCTGGGGAGCAGCATGTAACCTTAGCAATACCGACTTTATGTTTACAGGTAGCAAGCCATCAGGTCAGCTTACCACATTTAGCTGGAATTTTGCAGGCGAGGGAACAAGCACCTTAGAAAACCCATCGAAATTATTTAACGTGGTGAGTCGTAAATTAGTAACGTTAACTCTTATTTCAAACAATGGATGTTCAGATATCAAGACAAAGGAAGTAAATGTTAAGTTGCAGTCGAAGGCTGTGTTTGAGATTAAAGATGTATGCGAAGATGATGATGCAGTATTTGTGAACAAATCGATAGTAACGGCAGGTAATTTGGTATACAACTGGAAGTTTGGCGATGGCAAGAATTCAGCCGCCCAATCTCCTCGTCACCGTTATACCATTAACGGCGTATCTCAAACCTTTAATGTTACATTGGTAGCGGTAGTACCTGGCGGATGTTCAGATTCTATAAATGTACCGGTAACGGTAAATGCCAAGCCAAAATCAGACTTTAACTTTGCCACGAGTGGACGTCAGGTTAGCTTTACAGCAGGACAGCCGGGCAATACACTATATCAGTGGAGATTTGGAGATGGAGGCAGTTCCAACTCAGCCAATCCCCAATACAGTTATTTAACGTTCCCTACGGGCAAGTACACCGCATGTTTGGCAGTAATAAATGCAGCAGGATGTTTTTCAGAAAGCTGTAAGGATGTAAACATCTCAGGAGCGATAGACAAACTGACCAAATTATCCGGAGTTAAGATTTATCCAAATCCTAGCAAAGGAAACTTTACAGTAAGTGTAGAAAATCCTAAGGCAGATATATCAATAGGAATTTATAACCTATTAGGAGAAATTGTAAAAACAATAGAAACTGACCCATTGAAATCTTTATATTCAGTAGATTTGAATGTATCTAATGGAGTTTACATGGTGAAAGTAACTAACGGTGGATTAGTATCTACCCAAAAAGTAACTATCAACAAGTAATAAATAGTATAAATCATTTTAAAGAGGCCGATAGAAATATCGGCCTCTTTTTTTTAATTTTTATAAGAGTTAATAATTTTTAAAACCTGCATTCCAACTTGGTGAAATATTTACTTATTCAATTGATGATTTAAGAAAACCAGTTTATTCTAAAATTTGTTATTTGTGCCATCGTATTTATTTTTATTGTTAAATTTTCAAGTAAAAATCCTATAAATCAAAAAATGAAAAATGCCTTTCAATAATTGCTATTTTTTTAATAGTAAACATTCAACCTAAATTTAGGATAATATTGGGTCTTAAAAAATTATTTAGCTAACTTAGGGTTGGCTTTAAATAGGTTATCATAAAATTCCTTGATTGGTTTATAGGGTCCAAGAATATGTTGGGATACAGGAAAAGTATCCAAATAAGGGCCCGAAGGAAAATCTATAGGTTTATTTGGTAAATCAGGACAGTCTTTTTCTAAATTTCTATAGGGACGAGGATGAATTGAATCACAATTTACAAATGCCACAACATCATAAACCTCTTCATCCGTAAGTTGTGGTTTTGTTATATGTTCAACATAGGGCATACTCCATTTTACAAATCTGCTAGCCGATATTAGCCGATGCATACTACTACCTTGGGCGTAGCTATTTTTCCCCCAAAGAGGAGGATAGAGATAGGATACATTGTCGGGTGTTAATTTACCCTCACCATTTATTCCATGGCAGCTTTGACACTTAATTTTATAAATTTTTGCACCTTTCACAATATTAGCTGCCC
>JBJXDS010000362.1:0-3105 GCA_046154525.1 Bacteroidia bacterium | reverse complement strand
CCCTTTTTCCCAAAGCCTTATATAGCCTGAAAGTCGCGCCACACCATGTGAATCAATGCCTCTTAAGTCGGCTTTAAGTAAAACATCTGAGGCCAAATTTGAATCAGTTTCATTGCAACCAATATATTTAAAAACCGTAATTGCAAATTGCCTTAAATCGCGGGTTGGTATGGTTTGATAGTTAAGATTCAATTAGTATTTAGTTGGAATGGTTAAACTAGTGAATGGTTGGAATGGTTTAAATAGTAGTTCGTTAGTCTTCAATTTTTAAAAATCTCTGTACCCATATCTATGAATTCAAAATCTAATAGTGTACCACCATAACTGGAAGAGATTGATGATGTAAAACTTCAGCAAAAATATTTCTTTGAAATAATTGCTGAACAAACGAATAGTCTCGTTTTAAAATTATTAACAAGTCAATTGGATGTGATTGGCAATAGCTACTTATACCTTTCTCGACAGTTTCGCCCTGCAATGTTTCAATATTTATTTTATGACCATCGTCTAAAGTAAGATGAATATCGTTTTGTATATCTTTTTTGTCTGTATTAATATAAAACCAATTTAAATCAGCTTTAAACAATTCAGCATATTCTACAATTCTCTCTACCAATTTATGCGATTCAAAAAATTTATAGTTTATATCAATAGGTACGGCAATGTGCTTAACCGGTTTGTACTTATTATTTTCATGAACAATAATTACAGGGCACGGCGAATGCTTGGAAACACTTTCGGCTACACTACCAAACAAAAATTTATCTACCCCAGTGGCCCCTTTGGTTCCCATAACCACTAGGTCGTAATCTTTGGTTTCCAAAAATTCTTTAATACTTAAGGAAGGAATTCCAAAGGCAAAATGAGTAGAAATTTTTAAACCTTTAAACGTCTCAACTAATTCCTCTTCCTTTAATTTCAATTTCTCTTTTCCTGAATTTTCAATGGTTTCAATAAGTTCAATTGCCATACTTGCATCATCGTTTGCCGGTAAACTTTGGATGGTAAGTAAAAATATTTCGCTTTTCGTTTGTAAAGCAATCTGGCAGGCAAATTCTAATGCATTATCGGATATTGGTGAAAAATCAGTTGGGACTAATATTTTTTTCATGTAAATTTTTTTGTGGGCTGCAAATGTCTGATAAATTATCTTTTAATTTTATATGTATTTTTTTTCTTAAGAAAAGATGAATCTTCAATTTGTTATTTTTTTGAACCAATATATTTCTTGGTAGGTATGATATTAATCGGTTAAACAGCACCGATACAAACTTCCCCTTTGTATTAAAATAATTTAAAATCAATCAGTTAATAAATTTTTATAAAAAAACTATAAAAAAATTAACCTTTGAAGCAGCGAATTGCCAATAAGCGGAGTCTTGAAATTGAATAACCCAAAAAATATAAGTGACCAATTAAAGTTAATGAATGATGAAGAGCTTATTCAGGGATGTATCAAAGGCAAAGACTCATATCAATTTGAGGTTTACCAACGCTATTCACCAAAGATGTTTGGAGTTTGCCTTAGATACTGTGCCAACCGGGAGGAAGCAGAGGATGTTCTTCAAGATGGATTTATTAAAGTTTTTAATAAAATCGACACATTCAAATTTAATGGTTCGTTTGAAGGGTGGATACGAAAAATAATGGTACACACTGCACTAAGAAATAAATATATCAACTTCCGCAAGCACGAAGTAAATACCCTGGAAGGTGTGGATCATCCCTCAACAGATGAAAAAGTTACTTCCAACTTATCGTTGATGGATCTGATGAAATTAGTAAATGAGTTGCCGCAAGGATACCGCATTGTTTTTAACCTGTTTGCCGTTGAGGGATATTCACATAAGGAAATTGCTGAAATGCTTAATATACAGGAAGCCACTTCACGATCCCAATATTTAAGGGCGAGACAATTTTTGAGAGAAAAACTAGATAAAATACAAAAAAATGAGTTCAGAATTTAACGATATGGAACGCATGTTTGCAGATAGCCTTCGTGATTACGAAGTTACTCCCCCTGCCCATGTTTGGAGCAATATCCAAAAACGTAAACGCAAAGGTTTGCTTTTTTATAAGTGGAGAATTGCTTCTTCCCTGCTCCTTCTTTGCCTTGCAGGTACGTCTGCTTATTATTTTATAAATGAAAATAATAAGAAATTAAATGATAGTAAAATTTCAAAAACCGCTAAAAATAATACCATTTCAAGTTTAGATAATCCACCTAAAAAAGGCAGCCCAAATCAAGAAGATTATGTTTCTCAACAACCGACTAATACTAATTTAGAGAATTCAACTTCCTTTGATAATGCTAATATAATAACAAAATCTACACCGCCTGCATTGTCAAAACATGCGTCAATCGGGGAAACAACGAAAAATAACGATCCTGTCATTGAAAATACAGTTTTTGATACAAAAGATTTAGTATTCAGAATAGCCGCCAAAAATAATATAAGACTGAAATACATAATTTACCCATCGCTTATGCAGTTTGTATATACATCCAAAAAACTTGGAAAACGAATTGTTACCCCTAAAAAACCTATAGAAGATGATGAATTAGGTTATAAATTTTCAATAGAATTTGGGGGAGGTCCCTCTTATGCTTTCCGCAAATTATCGGGAAATGGAGTTTTGTTAAGAAATGAGTCGGAAAAAGCACTATTAGGATTGCAAACAGGCATTAAGGTCAATTACCATATCAATTCAAAATGGTCCATCCAAACGGGATTAACTTTAGAAAACAGAAATGAAAAAATAAAATATAACCGGATTGAAATTAAGGAAAAACTAACTGAAACCCCACGTCAGGTTACTATCTTCCATCCAGTACTTCCACCACGCACTATTACTGTGGTTGACTCTAATTACTCTGAAGAAAATATTGAATACAAATTTAATACAACCAACAAGTATCAAATCGTAAGTATACCCACAGTCCTTGGTTATAATTTTGGTGTAGGGAAATTGCAATATAGGGTTTCAGCAGGGGCTTTATTTAATATTTATTCCATGAATTCAGCCTTCAATTTGGTAAAGAATGGCGAAAAAATAGAATTGATTCCTTATACCGAATCTACCAAAATAAAAACTTCTGTTTTT
>JBJXDS010000361.1:0-12017 GCA_046154525.1 Bacteroidia bacterium | reverse complement strand
AATTTTAAAACCTGGTCTTCAAAATCGTTGGCTTGTTCATCCGCCATTCGACTACCATCGAATACATTGGCTTTTTTAAGCGGCGAATAATTGAGCAAATGACCGTTCATGTGGTGGACATTATTACCGTTGCCGGGTACAAATTCCACCGCCCTTACAAAAGTATCTTTACCAATGCTAAAGGGAATTTTAACCGTTAAAAATCTATCCTGCCCGTGGGCTTCCAGCAAAACACTGTCAAGGTATAACGTTAAGTCGGGTGTTCCCAATAGCGAGCCATTGGGGAATTTTGGAACCATTGGCAAGGCTGATGCAGGACCTTCTTTTGCCCCATATTTTACCCAAAGTTTCAGCATTAGTTTTTCTTCTTTGGATAAAATGCGTTCTCCTACAAAATGGCTGTAATTGGGGTCGGCAGGCCAGGGCGGCATAAAGCCCCTTTGGGTTACGTTTACAATCGTTTTTTTCTTTCGCCACACATCTTTATAGGTTACCAAACTAAAGGGAGCAATGCCATCGTTGCGGTGGCACACAACACAGTTTTTATAAATGATGGGGGCAATATGTTCGGTAAATGTTAGCTTTTCGGGCGGGACAGAAAGGGTTTCGGTTTCCGGCTGGGTGCAGGAAATGACACTTAAAACTGAAAAAAGAATTAAAAACTCACGCATGAAAGGTTGCAAAAATAATAGGTTATTGTTAAACCTAACAGGTCTTTAAACCCTGTCAGTTATTTGCTATAACATGAATCAAAATCTATTAAGCCCCATGTAGAAATACATCTGCTGGTATTCTAAAATAGTTCTTTAGTTTTTGTGCCATCTTCAAGGTTATTTCACGTTTGCCAGATAAAATTGCTGAAACATGTCCTTTGCTTCCAATGATAGGCTCCAAATCTTTAGCTTTCATTCCCATTTCTGTCATTTTGTATTTAATGACTTCAAGCGCATCGAGTTCTGGCAACTGATAATTCTTTTCATCGAAATCTTTAATTAGGACAATCAATAAATCCAACTCATCACTTTCTGGCGTACCAGGCAAGGCATGAAATATTTCCATCATTCTTACAGCTGCTTTGTTGTAGTCAGCTTCGGTTTTTATTACTTTCCAATTCATATGTAATTTATGTTTGTTTTTAAAAGGTCATATGGAATGCCCATTGGTTTTATTCTCGTTTGGTTTGAATTTGTTCTCATGGGCATTTCATAATTTTATCCATTTAAAATAGTTGTATCAAATGCAACTGTTTCAACATTAATCTTGTCATATTCCCTATGTGTCCCAAACCAAATAACGTAAACCGCCCTTTGGATAAAATTTACTGAGACTACCAATCTGAAATCATTGCCTTTGATATTAAATACTACTCTGTTATTATTTATAACGCTGGCATTCCCATAAACCTTTTTAAGCTCATTGAAATTACCAAAATCCAGTTTTGAAAACTCATTAAACCACACCAAAAGCTGTGTTCCCCCCATGGGGTATCTTTTAACATAATACAGAATTGTTTTCTTTACAAGGATTTTCAAAAAACAAATATAGTAACAGAGTTTTCAATTTGCAAACATTTATTAAATTAGTGTAAAGTGATATTTGCGCTTCTGCTAAAAGCAGGTGACACACCACACAGTTTTTATAAATAATAGGGGCAATATGTTCAGTAAATGTTAGTTTTTCGGGCGGGACAGAAAGGGTTTCGGTTTCCGGCTGGGTGCAGGAAATGACACTTAAAACTGAAAAAAGAATTAAAAATTTTTGCATCCGCTGCCGCAAAAATAAAGGGTAAGTTTCCTACATGATAGATTTTTTTAAAATTGGGTGATTTAAAAATAATGTTTTAATTGCAGGGGTAAAAAAGATGCTATATAGCGTAACACCAGCAAACGAGTGTTGGATAAGCGCAATAGTGTTGGGCTTATCTGCAAGTTATACGTAACCTTATAACGACACTTCGATTTCAAACTTTCTCCATGAAACTGGCTTTGTGCCGGGTCGGACAAGCCGTGTTTGCCATCCTTCGCAAAATAAAAAGAGAAGCAAAGCAACCGTACCAAAACCAACCAAAGCTTTGCTTCTCTTTTTATTTTGACCGACCGCGACCACTTCGATTGAAAATAATTACTTCATTAATAGCTATTGCATACTTACATTACTATCTTAGCAAAATAATTCCATATAATTTCAACCTAATTTCTTTATTATGAAAGCACCTTCACCCAAAAAGAAAACGCCTGCAAAAGCAGAAGTTAAAGAAAACTCTTTTCCGGTAGTTGCCATTGGCGCATCGGCAGGCGGATTGGAAGCTATGATGGAGTTATTAAAATATCTTCCGGCCGACACCGGCATGGCTTTTATTTATGTGCAGCACCTTAGCCCCGACCATAAAAGCATGTTGACGGAGATTTTGAGTAAGAAGACAAAAATGATAGTGCAGGAGATTGATGACATGGATAAAATAAAACCCGATAATATTTTTGTTATTCCCTACAACAAAGGAATTGAAGTAACAGACGGGCACATAAAATTAATTCCCCGTTCAGAAACCAGCGTAGCCATTACCATCGACATTCTTTTCTCATCACTTGCCGCAGCACAAAAAGAAAGAGTTATCGGCATTATTCTTAGCGGTAGCGCAAGTGACGGAACATTGGGAATGAAAGCCATCAAGCAGGAAGGCGGGTTAACTTTTGCGCAGGACGATACTGCAAAATTTAATAGTATGCCTCACTCTGCAATTGCGGCAGGTGCGGTAGATTTTATTTTGTCTCCAAGAGACCTTGCACTGGAATTAGGGAGACTAAGTAAACATCCGCTTATAAAAACCATTGGAGTAAAAAATGGTGAAGAAGATTTAATTGAAAACAGCAATCCCGATTTAAAAATTATTTTAAACCAATTACACAAAGCCACCGGTGTTGATTTTAGCGCCTATAAAATGAACACCATCAAACGGCGCATCATTCGCAGAATGTTGTTATATAAAATAAAAACACTTAAAGAATATGCAAAGCTGCTTTCACAAAAAAAATCTACCCATCCAAACAATTCGGGACAGGTGGGAGGGGAAGAAATAGATATTCTATACCAGGACCTATTGATTAATGTAACCAGTTTTTTTAGGGATACGGATACACACAAATATTTGAAAGAAACCCTCTTTCCAAAATTGCTCAAGCGAAAAAAGCCAAGGGAGTCACTACGTATATGGGTTCCGGCTTGTGCTACAGGCGAAGAAGCATATTCCATTGCAATGATGTTGCTCGAAATTCAGGAGAGCAAAACAACAACTACACCCGTTCAAATTTTTGCAACAGACCTTAGCGAGCAGGCAATCAGCAAGGCGCGCATTGGTTTATACTCCAAACAAGATTTAGAAACCGTTTCACCAAAGCGCATTCAGCGTTTTTTTACCAAAGCCGATGGTGGTTTTCGTGTAAACAAAGCTGTGCGTGACATGTGCGTATTTGCTCCGCATAATGTTTTACATGACCCTCCTTTTTCACGCCTCGATTTTATCAGTTGCTGCAACCTCTTTATTTATTTTGATACCGAAGCCCAAAAAAAAGCGGTCAATACGTTTCATTACGCCTTAAATGAAGATGGTTTTTTAATGCTTGGCAAATCAGAAAACATCAGTCAGTCAGCAACTCTTTTTATGGGCTTTAATAAAAAGTATAAAATATTTGCCCGCAAAATAAATTCAGGAACCCGCACATTGCCTGCACTTTTACCTCGTTATGCGCAGCAAATTTTTTCTGAAAAAAATATCCCTGTATCGGTTAAAAATAAAACAACTCTAAACATTTCTGCAAATCAAAACGGACTAGACAATGCCATTGATGCGGTGCTTGTTTCTGAATTTATGCCTGCAAGTGTGGTTATCAATCACCAAATGGAAATTGTGCAGTTTCGAGGCACCACAGATTTGTTTCTTACACACCCTAAAGGCAAAGCCACTTTTAATATTTTAAAAATGGCACGACCCGAAATTGCGTTCGAATTGCGCAACGCCATTTCAAAAGTGATAAACACAAAACACCGGATTCGCAAAAGCGGAATTGAATTAAAAATAAATGCTGAAGTAAAAATAATTAGTTTAGAAATTGTTCCTCTTAAAATAGATTGGAATGAACCCCTGCTCTTAATTCTTTTCACTGAACTGGAACAAACAGAATTTTTTTCTTCACATGCCGAAGACAATAAAAATTCATCTAGTGCTAAAGGGGCGGCAAAAGACCGAAGGATAAAAAAATTAGAGCAGGAATTAGCGGCAGCACATGCCGATGCACTTGCCATTGCACAGGAGCAGGAAGCCATTACCGAAGAATTGCAAAGTGCCAATGAAGAAGTGGTTTCAAGCAATGAAGAATTACAAACGGTGAATGAAGAATTAGAGACTTCCAAAGAAGAAATAGAATCGGCTAACGAAGAACTGACCACCACCAACCAGGAACTGCAAACCCGAAACGACCTGCTCAACGAAGCCTACGATTATTCCGAAGCCGTATTTGCCACAATACACGACCCTATTGTTGTATTAGATAAAAATCTTCGGGTAAAATCTGCCAATAAAACATTTTATAAAATATTTAATCTAAAAGAAGAAGAAACACAAGGAATGTTGTTGTATGATTTAGGAAACAAACAATGGAACATTCCGCGCGTGAGAGAACTGCTCGAAGATATCATTCCAAGAAATTCTCACTTCCACCATTTTGAAATTACACACACCTTCCCGATCATTGGCGAAAAAACAATGCTGCTTAATGCCAGCCGCATAATTCAGAAAGCCAATCACGAAGAATTAATACTGCTTGCTTTTGCAGATGTTACCGAAGTAAGGGGTAAAGCAATGGAGTTGAAGAATAAAGAAAAGGAAATATTATTAATAAAAATTGAGGCAGAACAAAATTTAAGAAAAAAAATTGAAGACAGCGAAAAGCGATACAATATGATGCTCATGAAATCGCCATTTACTTTTGCCGTGCTGAAAGGTAAAGACTTGGTTATTGCTCTTGCCAACGACCGGGTTAAAGAAGTTTGGGGAAAAGGGAAAAATATAGAAGGCAAATCGCTGCTTGAAATTATGCCCGAACTTAAAGTTACGCCATTTCCAGCTTTGCTTGATGAGGTGCTTGCTACCGGTATTCCTTATGATGGTATTGAAGTACCGAGCCCAAAAAATCTGCATGGGCAATTGAAAGAAGAGTATTTCAATTTTGTTTTCCAGCCTTATTTGGAAGCAGACCAAACTATTTCCGGCATTACTATTATTGGCAATGAAGTAACGGAACAGGTGATGGCAAAAAGGAAGGTTGAAGAAAGTGAACAACGTTTCCGCTCTCTGGCTGATAATGCACCTATACACGTTTTTATTATAGAACCAAATTCAGAAGCAAGTATCAGCTATTGGAACAAAAACTGGTTGAATTATACTGGGCAAACGATGGAAGAAGCTCTTGGCAGGGAATGGCTAGGGATCATGCACCCCGATGATGTGGTAAGTATAATGGATGTTTATATACCGGCATTTGAAAAACGCCAACCCTATTTTTTAAGTGGTGTAAGAATAAAGCGGCATGATGGCGTATATAGGTGGCATGCGGTTAAGGCTAATCCACGCTATTTGTCTAATGGCGAATTTATCGGATACATTGGGGTCGGTATAGATATCCATGAAAGCATATTGTTTGAAGAAGAATTGATAGAAGCAAAAGAATCTGCAGAAAATGCTGTTAAGTCCAAACAACAGTTTTTATCTAACATGAGCCACGAAATACGTACTCCATTAAATTCCATATTAGGATTTACTAATGTGTTGTTGAAAACCGAATTAGGCATAGAACAAAAAGAATTTTTACAAGCAATAAAAACAAGTGGCAAGTCTTTAAATGTGCTAATTAACGATATACTTGATTTGGCAAAAGTGGACGCAGGTAAAATGACATTTGAAATGCAACCATTTGAAATACTCAAATCAATAAACTCAATACTACATTCTTTTAACTTGAAAATAAAAGAAAAGAATTTAGAACTTGTAAAAGACTTCGACAGCAAAATACCATCGATGCTAAAGGGCGATTCCGTAAGATTAAACCAGATTGTTTTAAATCTTATAAGTAATGCGATAAAATTTACACACAAGGGTAAAATTATTTTAAGCATCAAATTACTAAACGAAGACGAAAAAAATATGACTCTTGAATTTACAGTTACCGATACAGGAATTGGTATTGCTGCCAACAAAATAGATTCAATTTTTAATATTTTTGAACAAGCTGAAAACGGTATAGCTAATTCTTATGGTGGAACAGGATTGGGGCTTGCTATTGTTAAACAATTAACAGAAGCACAGGGAGGAAGTATAAGTTTAAAGAGTAAGCTCGGTATAGGTTCAACATTTAGTTTTATTCTTCCTTTTGGAAAAACAAATGTGACAGCAGAAGAAGAGATAGAAATACTAATACCAGATTCAGAAATTAAAAACCTGCGGATATTGGTAGCGGAAGATATTGCCTTAAATCAATTACTAATCAAAATTATTTTAAGTGATTTTGGATTTGAATATGAAATAGTAGGCAATGGAAAAATTGCAACAGAAAAATTGCAAACCAATACCTACGATGTTATTTTGATGGATTTGCAGATGCCTGAAATGAATGGGTTTGAAGCAACAGAATACATACGCAAAACACTGAAATTGCCAATACCAATAATTGCTTTAACAGCCGATGTAACCACAGCCGATGTTGCCAAATGCAAAGAATTTGGAATGGACGATTATATTTCGAAACCTATTGACGAAAACCAATTATACATTAAAATATTGGAGGTGTTAAAAAATAAACCGTAATTATTGATTAACGAATTTAATAATGAAAGAAACGCCAACACACCCTACAGTGCAAGTTTCATTATGACTTCAAACATTAGTAAAACGAATGGAAATCTCCCCGCTAACGCTGGCATCTTGCCAGTGATTTATCATCTGGCCTCCGGCCAATTCATAGAAAGTTAACCTTGCCAGAGGCATCAAATTAACTCATTTGCCAGCGGCAGAGCCACATCAGCAGATTGAAACAAAAATGTTTGGTGAGTTTTTTTTTGAAACACCGGTTAACGGAAAACAGGCTCGGCTACCATTTCGTTGGTCATGAATAGAAGATTAGGAAATACCCATGTTCCCGATGTCCGTTATGCTAATCTAACAAACCGGTAAAGACCTCACCAAACATAATTTATTTTATTTTGTAAAGGTTGGCATATTTGGCAAGGCAAGCATTACACAACTATTAAAATAAGTTACATCATTCTTATGCCCCATGCTATTGGCCTCTTCCCGGTAATTTATAATCCGGCCTCCAGTGATAGAAAAACCGATAGAAAAAATATCATATTTGCAAACCAAATTACAAAACCAATAATAATTTTTAAAAATGGCTGAAAAAAAATCGAAACTGGTAGAAATAAAAACAAAACCAACCACGGCAAGTGTGGAGGATTTTATCAATAATGTAGCAGATGAACAAAAGCGAAAAGACAGTTTTGTGCTTTTGGAAATGATGAAAAAAGCGAGTGGCAAAGAGCCGGTATTGTGGAGTAGCGCCATCATTGGTTTTGGCAATAAACGATATAAAAGCCCCACCACCGGACGGGAAGTGGATTGGCTAGATATTGGTTTTTCTCCCCGCAAAGCTAACTTATCATTGTACCTTATGGTAAGTATTAAGGAGCAAACTGCGGCACTTGAAAAACTTGGTAAACATAAGACCGGTGCCGGTTGCCTTTATATAAATAAATTGGAGGATATTGATATGAAAGTTCTGAAAGGACTGATAGATGCGTCAATAAATAAGGATTAGGATAATTTCTGGAATGAGGAGATTCCATAAGGGTTAGCTATTCAACTCATACTAACAATATCAATAAGTATCACTTTTTTTGAAGGACTTTTATCGAAAAATGAATAAAGACATCCAAGCCTACAATGACTCCCAATTACCCGAAGACCGGGAAATTTGTAACCTTCTTTCACAGGAAATAAGCAAACATTTGCCCATGGCCGAAAATAAAATTTGGCATGCCCATCCGGTTTGGTTTTTGGATGGAAACCCTGTGGCGGGGAACAGTAAATTAAAAAATAGTGTAAGGCTATTATTTTGGAGCGGGCAATCGTTTGAGGAGGTAGTGTTGCAAAATGAAGGCAGTTTTAAAGCTGCCGAAATTCGATATACATCGGCTTCTCAAATTAATAAAATTGATTTAAAACGTTGGCTTGAAAAGTCTATAGCCATTCAATGGGATTATAAAAATATTGTGAAACGAAAGGGCGTTTTGGAACGATTGAAATAAATAATCTGTAAGACCTGACAGGTTTTTAAAACCTGTCAGGTCTATAAAACAACATTACTCTATATAACACCCAACCGCCTTAGTATTTTTAACCCCAACTTCTTTCCCTTCCGAAATATTTTTTAAGGCATCCAGTAAATAAAATTTGGTAGGCTGGTATTTTTTTTGCCCCGGTTGAATGGCCTGATCATCTAATTTTCCTGAATACAAAACCTGACCCTTGGTATCAGTAACTACAACCTGAGGAACTACCGTTACCTTATACTTTTTTGAAAAATTATATTTTTGATCTATCAGTATTTCGGGTAAAAAATCATGTGTGGTAATAAACGAATCTATTTCACTAATCTTATATAAATTGCCAGGTACTATGCCATAAAACTGAAATCCTTTGGATGAATAAACGCTGTGAACCTGATTGACCGCCATAGAATACAACTGAGAAAACGGGCAATCGGGAACTAAAAAAAAATAAACGATGGCTTTGGTGTTTTTTTTAATTTCAATGGAGGTTTCTTCACCTTTTAAATTTTGAAAAGGTTTGGAATTGCAACTGGCTAAATTATAAATTAATAAAATTATGAACCACGGAGGCACGGAGAACATAGAGAAACAAGGAGTTTTCTTTAAGCAACTCTGTGTTCTCCGTGCCTCTGTGGTAAAACCTAAATTACTTTTCAAGTTTCAATAATTTGTTTTTATAATCAATCACCGCTTTGCCTTTGGCTAAAATATCCCCGCCAATTATAAGTTGGAAAGGTTCAATTTTTAAGGTTTTGTATTGCATGTTTACATGCTCCAAATCTATCAGCCCCGTTATGATATTTTTAAATTTTAATGTACCAAAACTAATGGATTCAATACGGGCAAAGGCCACATCCATTTCGCCCGGATGTATTCCTGTCATTTGATTTAAACCCTGAGGTTTAAACTCTTCTACCTTTAATTTTTTAATTAATTTTTTACCAATAACCGTTTTGCTGGCACCGGTATCAATTAAAGCCCGGCATTTTTTTCCATTCACCTTTACCTTGCAAAAAATGTGGTAGCCATCATCGCCCAGAGATTGTAATTCTATTTTAATTTTCATTCAATTCAACCGCAAAGAACGCAAAGTTTCCAAACGCAATATGGTCGTATTAAAGTTTTTTTATTTTTACTTTTTTTCTTGACAAAAAAAGTAACAAAAAAGTCAAGGCAAAACGATGCTCCCAAGCTAAATCCGTCGCACCCCCGCCGTTTTGCCATACCCACCGCACCTTCACCCGAAAAGTTAGTGGCTAATGTCATATTTTATTTTACAAAAAAAAAGGCGGAAAACTATGTTTCCCGCCTTTCTATTTTTTTAAAATAATTTATAACTAAAATTTAGCGACGATTGTCTCTTCTGTCTCCACCACCTCTGCGGTCATCACGACGGTCACCACCACGGCGGTCGTCCCTATCGCGGGGAGGTCTTGGAGCTGGTTCTACGTAACCTTCAGGTTTTTCCAAAAGGGCTTTATGAGATAGTTTGAATTTACCGGTCTTTTTATCAACTTCCAGTAATTTTACCTGAACAGTATCACCTTCCTGATACACACCATCCATGCTATTTAGGCGTGAGTAGCTAATCTCAGAAATGTGTAACAATCCTTGTTTGCCCGGCATAAACTCAACAAAGGCTCCAAATTCCTGGATTCCTTTTACCACACCTTCATAAACGGCTCCTTCTTCAGGATCAGTAATTATTCCAATAACAATGGCTTTAGCTTTTTCCATGCTTTCCATGTCAGTAGCCAATATTTCAACGATACCTTTGTTTCCAACTTCTTCAATAGAAATTGTTGTACCGGTTTGTGCCTGAATATCTTGAATTACTTTTCCGCCACTACCTATTACCGCACCAATTTTATCTTTTTCTATTTCGATACGTTCGATACGTGGGGTATGTGGTTTAAGTTCTTCTCTTGGTGCAGAAAGGGTTTCATTCATTTTATCCAAAATATGAAGACGGCCTCTGCGCGATTGCTCCAAAGCTTCGGCTAATAATTCATAGGATAAACCTTCTACTTTTATATCCATTTGGCAAGCCACAATTCCTTCCTTGGTTCCGACAATTTTGAAATCCATATCACCCAAATGGTCTTCGTCTCCTAAAATATCGGAAAGGATAGCATATCTACCTGTAACAGGGTCTGAAATCATACCCATAGCAATACCTGAAACAGCTTCTTTCATTTTGATACCTGCATCCATTAAAGCTAATGAACCGGCACAAACAGTAGCCATACTGCTACTTCCGTTCGATTCTAAAATATCAGAAACAATACGGATAGTGTAATCCACCTGGTCGGGCAACATTTTCTTTAAACTGCGGGCAGCCAAATTTCCATGTCCAATTTCACGACGGGCCGGGGCACGGTTCATTTTTACTTCACCTGTACTAAAGCCTGGGAAATTATAATGTAACATAAAACCGCTTTTACCATAAACCATTGGGCTGTCCAATAATTGCTGGTCAAGTTTTCCACCTAAAGTTACTGAAGTTAACGATTGAGTTTCACCGCGGGTAAATACGCTGGAACCATGAGCACAAGGCAAATAATCCACTTCGCTCCATATTGGGCGAATCTCGTCTAATTTACGTCCATCCAAACGGCCACGGGTATCAAGCATCATCGTTCTAACCGCTTCTTTTTTGGCTTTACCAAAATAGCGTTTTATTAATTTTTTGGTAGAATCTTCTAAACCTTCACCTTTTGATAAAATGTATTCATCCAAAATGGCCTTAAATGCTGCCGAACGTTCGTCTTTACCGCTTGGCACTTTAGCTACATCATATATTTTTTGAAAAACGTCGTCTCTTACTTTTTTCTTCAGATCTTCATCATTTATTTCATGGTTGTAATCTCTGAAAGGCTTACGGCCACCTAACAAATCACAAAACTCCAACTGGAAAGCACATTGTTTTTTAATGTATTCGTGAGCCAATTTCAAAGCTTCCACCATGTCGGCTTCCGAAGCATTGGTCATCTCCCCTTCCACCATGTTCAGTTCATTGGCAGTTCCTGAAACAATAAGGTCTAAGTCACTTTTTTCTAATTGGTCTTTGTATGGGTTGATAATAAATTTACCATCCACACGAGCCACACGTACTTCTGATATTGGACCTGCAAATGGAATATCAGTAATACAGATAGCAGCAGAAGCTGCTAAACCAACTAAAGCATCCGGCAAAATATTTTCATCACTGGATATTAAGAATAAATTAACCTGTGTTTCAGAATGGTAATCATCCGGGAACAAAGGACGAATAGCGCGGTCAACAATACGACAAATTAATACTTCGTAATCAGACAAGCGGCTTTCGCGGCGCAAGAAACTACCGGGAATACGGCCAACTGCCGCAAATTTTTCCTGGTAATCAACAGAAAGAGGTAAGAAATCTAAATCTTCTTTGGCTTCCTGATTGGAAACCACGGTGGCCAAAATCATTGTTTTGCCCATTGTTAGCACCACGGATCCATGTGCTTGTTTTGCCAATTTTCCTGTTTCCAGGGTAATTGTACGTCCGTCGCCAAAATCAAATGTTTTGGTAAAAGCTGTATAGTTCATTTTAAATTTTTTTTAATAGTAAAAAAAGCCGTTTCCGAACGGGGCTTTTTACCGGGAAGGTGAAT
>JBJXDS010000360.1:0-13812 GCA_046154525.1 Bacteroidia bacterium | reverse complement strand
TAATTTAATAAAAGATATTACTGAAGAGTTCAATATGACCACAATTATTAATACCCACGATATGAAAACAGTATTTGATATTGGTGATAATATTTTGTTCATTTACAATGGAGAAAAATGGTGGGAGGGAACTAAAAAAGATGTTAGAAAATCGAACAATAAGGAATTGCAGGCTTTTTTAAATGCCTCTTATATTGAGTAAATATAGTTATTAGGGTATAATGTTAATGGTTAAAGAGCATTGAAAATTGAGCATTGATTGTTGAACATTTAATTCCTGGTTTAAAAACAATTTAACAATTAATAAACATGAAATTCATAAAACATATAACAAGTAAGATTGCTTTAACCTTAACTATAGGCTTAACCTTCCTTTCTTTTAAGCCTGTGGCTCCTGAGGAGGGAATGTTTTTATTAAGTCAAATTGGTAGTTTAGATTTGCAAAATGCCGGGCTTAAAATTCCATTATCCGAAGTTTATAATCCCGATGGGGTAAGTTTGATTGATGCCCTTGTTCGTCTTGACGGATGCACCGGATCATTTGTAAGCAACGAAGGTTTAATCATTACCAATCATCACTGCGCATTTGGTGCAGCAGCGGCTATTAGCAGCAAAGAAAATAATTATATAGAGAATGGTTTTTATGCCGAAACCTTGGAGAAGGAAGTAAAAACCAGTATGACTTGTAAAATAACCCAATCGTATTTGGATGTGAGCAGCAAAGTGCTTTATGGGGTAGAGGGAACCATGGCTTATGAGAAAAAAAATGAAATTATAAATATCAATTCGCAAGCCATTATTAAGGAAGAATCGGCCCTTAACCCAAATTTAAAAATTGAAATTTCACAAATGTCAATTGGCAAACAATACACTTTGTTTCGCTATAAAGTTTTAACAGATATTCGGTTAGTATATGTTCCACCTCGCAGTGTTGGCGAGTTTGGTGGAGAAAGTGATAATTGGGTTTGGCCAAGGCACAATGCCGATTTTTCGTATGTAAGGGCTTATGAAAATGACAAACCTTTTATGCCTAAGAAATTTTTAAAAGTAAACCCAAATGGCACTAAAGAAAATGATTTTGTTTTTATTTTAGGGTATCCTGGCCGAACTTACAGGCACCAGCCTTATAAATTTTTGGAATACCAACGAGATCAGGTATTGCCTTTTGTAGCCAATTGGTATGAATTTAAAATAAAATCAATGCACGCCTGGGCGGGCAATGATGAGAGTCGTAAAATTTTGGTGGCCAGCTATATTAAATCGCTGGCTAATACCTCCAAAAACTTTAGGGGAAAAATACAGGGACTAAGAAGAACCAATGTAATAGACGAAAAAAGAGATGAAAATGAAAAATTAAAAGAGTTTGTTAAATCGTCCACCCAGCTTAAAGAAACTTATTGGGGAGTAATTGAAAAAATTGATGAATTGTATGATTTAAATATTTCGTTGGCCAAACGAGATTTGTTGGTGAACGAGCTCTATTCGAGTGTTGGGGTTTTTCACGCCTCTAATTTTATAAATAATGCCAATGCCGAATTGACCAAATTGCCTAAAGAAGAAAGAAAAGCCACTCTGGAAAAAAACCGAGAGGAAATGAGAAAGTCATTTCAGCCCAATTACCGGGTATATTCTGCAGAGATTGATAAAGCCTATTTAACAAAACTATTAATTGAGATGAATGACTTGCCTGAAAATTTAAAACCCAATTTTTTAAAAAACATAAAGGGTAAATCGGACGCAAAAACCAATATTACACGTTTTGTAAACGGATTGTACAAAAAGTCAAAGCTTCAAGATTCTAAAGCAACCTGGGCCTTGTTTGAAAAAGACCTAACAAAATTTGTTGCTCAAAAAGAACCCATGATGAAGTTTGCTGCTTTAGTAAGTAACGAAGCTACACTATATCAAAAAGCGATGGCCGACAGAAATGGGCAAATTGCTGCTCTTATGCCCAAATTTACCGAAATAAAAATGAAATTTCATGATTCCCAATTTATTCCTGATGCCAATTCTACCCTGCGGTTAACCTATGGACATGTAAAGGGCTATAGTCCCGAAGATGGCGTTTATAATAAGCCTTACACATACTTAAAAGGCATATTAGAAAAAGCCAAAGAATCGGGCGATTTTTATTTACAACCCAATATCCTTAATTCTTATAAAACAATTCAAGCGGCCGATAATTTAGTAGATAAAAGTACCAATGATGTGGCTGTGGCATTGCTTTACAATCTTGATACAACTGGTGGTAATTCAGGCAGCCCGGTATTGGATGCCAATGGCGATTTGATAGGTGTAAACTTCGATAGGGCATTTACCGCCACTATCAATGATTATGCATGGAATGAGCAGTACAGCCGCTCCATTGGGGTTGATATTCGCTATGTATTGTATGTTATGAAATATATTGGGAAAACGGATAGGCTGATTAGTGAACTGAATGTGATGCTATAATTTTTTTTTTTAAAATGATAATAGGCATAGCCGGACCCTACAGTGCTCCAACTGCAGAGCAACGCCAAAAGAACCTGGATGCCTTAAATGAAGCAGCCGCAAGGATTTTAGAAAAAGGACATATTCCTTTGATTGGGGTAAATGCAGCTTTACCTATCATCGAAAAATGTAATTTGCAGGATAAGTATAAAGCTATCATGGATATTTCGTTGACTGTAATTGATAAATGTGATGCTTTACTTTTAATTGCCGAAAGCCCTGGTGCCAATAGAGAAAGGAGTTTGGTTCTTTCTAAAGGATTAAAAGTTTATTACTCGATTGATGACATAGATTAGTAATAATGGAACCCAATATTTTTAAACCCTATCAGGTTATTGAATTTAATGATTCCTGCCTTCATATTGCTGAATCAAAAGGCCGACGAATTTTCTTGTTCATTTTCTTTCGAATTTATTTAATACTTATGGCAATGGCAATTATTGGTACTTTGCTTGTTTTTGAAATTCCGTTTTACTATGAAGCGGCTTTATTTATAATTTCAGCCATCCTATTGTGGAATTCGCAAAAAAAATACATAACTGAACTAAAATTACAAAAAGAAAAGGCTTACGTGGTTTATAAAACCTTTAGGGGACAAAAGGGCATAACAGTAGACATTTCAGAAATTAAAAAAATAACAATTGAGTCGTATTATTTTGCCAATGGAGCAGGTTATCAGTTTAGGTTAGACCCTAAAAATAATACAAAGCAAATCCCAATTTTTGTAATACCCGACTATTTTAGAAAAGTAAAAAATAAAACAGATATTATAAAATATCTTGAAAAACTAACTGGCCTAAAAGTTGTGAAATGGTAATTTTTAAAAATCTAATACCTAATTATTCTCTATCAAAAACCAACCTGTGAATATTGTAACTTAAATTCACCAGGGTGTAACATGCCTGCCCGATGTTGAACATAGTTTTGAAACCTGAAATCAAACAAAAAAACACAGGTATGAAAACAATTAAAAACATTACATTTTGCTTTATTATTCTAGGCACTATTTCAATAATAGGAGCTGGGTGCAAAATGAACAAAACCAGAAAAGGAGCTATAATAGGCACCGGAGGTGGAGCCGTTATTGGAGCCGTAATAGGCCGTGCTTCAGGCAATACAGCCCTTGGGGCCTTAATAGGTGCTACCCTAGGTGGAGCTGCGGGAGCTATTATAGGAACCCAAATGGACAAACAGGCCGAAGAAATACAGAATACTGTTTCGGGAGCCAAAGTATACCGTGTGGGAGAAGGGATAATTGTTGAATTTAATAATAAAATATTATTTGGGTTTGATAAATCGGATTTAAACGACGGTGCCAAAGGAAATATTGACAAATTAGTAACTGTTCTTGGCAAATACCCCGATACCAATATAGAGGTACAGGGACATACCGATAATACCGGAACCGATAGTTACAATATGGCATTATCAAAACGCCGGGCGGCAGCTGTTTCCAATCATTTAATTTCAAGAGGTATTTCATCACGCCGCACCAGCACCAAAGGGTATGGCGAATCGGCCCCTAACTATAGCAACGATACCGAAGAATCAAGGGCACAAAACAGGCGTGTAGAGTTTTTGATAACAGCCAATGCCAAAATGCGCGAAGATGCCAAAAAACAAGCAGGTAATTAAAATTTAAACAACTCATAAAATTAAGTAAAATGAAAAAAATATATTGTATATTGGTGCTTATAGCCGCCACACTTGGTGTAAATGCACAGAATGATAAACCAATGGGACGCTCATCTTTTGGAGTATTTGGTGGTGTAAACATGCAAAATATAAATGGGAAAGATGCCGGCGGAACAAAACTTGCCAATTCATTGGTTACCCGGTTTAATATTGGCATAAATTATGAAATACCATTGGCCCCTGAGTTTTGTTTTCAACCCGGTTTACAATTTATTACCAAAGGAACCAAAGGACCGGTAATGTATACCGATAATTCAGGAACACATTCCATAACCCGCGAAATAAAATTGAACTATATCGAAATGCCTTTAAATTTGGTTTTTAAGCCAATCCTGGGCAATGGGTATATGATATTGGGTTTTGGCCCGTATGTGGGTTATAGCATTGGTGGAAAGGCTAAATTTACAGGAAGTCCTGCCCCATCCGATGCTGATATTCAGTTTGTAAAAACTGCCCCCGATAATGATGCAAATAACCTTATTTATTTTAAAAAATTGGATGTTGGTGCTAACTTTTTTGTCGGTTACGAACTTGGCAGTGGGCTAAATCTGGTTCTTAATTCCCAGTTAGGGTTAATAAACATTAATTCAGCTACAACCTCCAAAATGGCAAATAAAAATACAGGCTTTGGCTTGGCTTTGGGTTATAGATTTTAATTTTTTTTTTCTTGTTATGAGGTACAGGTTTTAATTCTAAGGCCTGTACCTTTTTAATTTTAGTAGAATTTGTAAAAACCGGTACAGCCGCAATATTTAGTGAATTTTACGTAATCCATTTACAAAATCCTCCACCGGCATTTTGCGTTTACCTTCGGGCTGCACCAGGGTAGGGTAGTACCACCCATCTATGGCTGAAATACGAAATTGTTTGTTGGTATCCATTTCAAAATTTCCGGGCTTAACGTTTTCATCTGTCAGATAATAGCCCTTGTAAATTTTTAAAATTTTGTCCTGATATGTTGTAAAAGCACCAGGATAGGGCGATAATCCCCGTATTTGGTTATGAACTTTCTGTATGGGTTGGTCCCAGTGTATTTCACAATCGACTGTAAATATTTTTGGGGCTGGGGTATTGGTTGCCAGCATCAGCTGCGGCTTGGTTTCTAAATTCCCTGTTTTTATTTTTTTTAAAGAAGCCACAACCAAATCAGCCCCGATGTCCATTAATTTATCATGCAAAGTTCCGGCATCATCTTCGGGCAATATCTCCACTTCTTTTTGAAGAAGAATATTTCCGGTGTCAATTTCATGTTTTAAAAAAAACGTGGTTACCCCTGTTGTGGTTTCTCCGTTCATTATAGCCCTATTTATTGGGGCAGCGCCACGATAGTTGGGCAGCAGCGAGGCATGAAGGTTGATGGTACCCATGGGAGGGAAGTTCCATACTATTTCGGGCAACATCCTAAAAGCTATGATTACCTGCAACTCAGGTTTCAGGGCATTCAGTTGCTCCATAAATTCAGGAGATTTAAGGTTTACAGGCTGAATTACTTCTAAATTTTGTGATAAGGCATATTGCTTCACAGCGGATTGCTGCAATTGCATGCCCCGTCCCGCAGGTTTATCGGGAGATGTTACTACTGCAATAACATCAAACCCATGGTCTACAATTTTTTGAAGGGAAGCAACAGCAAAAAGGGGGGTGCCATAAAATATTATCCTCATGGCCTTTTAGTTTTATTTTATACCCATAAAAAACCGGTTCCAACGAATTCCATCTATAAATCCTCTCCACTTGGTTTTACCATTTGGTCTCACATCCGATTTTATAGAGAGCCATACGAAGAGGGCTTTGCCCACAATATGATCTTCGGGAACAAAACCAAAAAAGCGTGAATCTTCGCTATTATGACGGTTATCACCCATCATAAAATAATAATTCATTTTAAAGGTATATTCCTTAATTGGTTGACCATTTAAGGTAAATTCACTTCCATTTTGCTCCAGCTTACCGGCATGCTCGTATTGTTCAATTGGTAATTTATACAACCAAAAGTTTTTTTCGTTCATAGGTATGGTCACCCCTGCTTTAGGAACATACAAGGGTCCAAAAAAATCGCGCGACCAAGTTATTTCCTGCCACTGAGGGTAGGTTACACCAGGTGTAGGGGGATATGACATGGAGGTATCTAAATTTTTTACATTACTTTCTTTTTTTAAGTTTTCACGCATTTCATCGGTTAATGAATAGGTGTTATTTACAAAATCCTTGTCGGTAATATCCAACTTGTCCAATAGTTTTTTATTGAATCCTGTACCATCCGTAGTTACTGTATACGAATATTCCCTTTTTGGAGGATCACCCATTACTTTTCCATTAATAAAAATGTTTCCATTCACAATTTTTATTTCATCGCCCGGTATAGCTATACATCGTTTTATATAATTGGTTTTTTTATCTACGGGGTTGTCAAATTCGCAGGGAAAATTGAATACTACTACATCGCCATTTTTAATTTTTTGAAACCCGGGAAGCCTGAAATAGGGAAGTTGAAGAGCATTGGAATATGCCTTCATCTCAATAATAGGAAGAGTTTGGTGGGCAAATGGAACCGACAGGGGGGTCATGGGTAATCTTGCCCCGTAATTTACTTTACTCACAAATAAAAAATCGCCAACCAGCAATGATTTTTCCATAGAAGGAGTCGGAATTTGATAGGCTTCAATAAATAAGGAGCGAATAAATGTAGCCGCCAAAACTGCAAACAAAATGGCATCTACCCACTCTCCATATTTTTTTCCTTTTTTGATATAGTACCTATAATAATAGTAGTAAGTAACTGCTCCCTGCCACATGATGAAAAACACCAGTGCTGTAAAAATATTGGCTCCCGCACCAAAAATATAAAGAATAAGGATAAGGACATTTATAAATGACCAAATCCCAAAGTAAATTTTTGTTTTTAAAGGAAACCCTTTAATACCTTCTATCAGTTTTTTTATAAAATTCATTTTTTTTACGTTGTTTGTTTTTAACCAGTCGCCATTTTTAACCTTTATCCTTTTAACTTTACCTTTTATTTTTATACCCAAGCAAATCAGCCATAGTATAAACGCCTATTTTGTCTTTAATCCACTCGGCAGCCTTCACTGCCCCTGTAGCAAATCCAAGCCGGTTGTAGGCCTGATGGGTAATAATTATTTCGTCAATATCGCTTTTGTAAGTTATGGTATGAGTGCCCGGCACTTCTCCTTCCCTTTTCGAAATAATATTTAATTCTAACGGCTGGTTTTCAATTTTAGTTTCCCCGTCCTGATTAACCCATGATTTTTTTCTATCAAGGTTAGCAATTAACCCTTCGGCTAAAGTAATAGCTGTTCCACTTGGCGCATCTTGTTTTTGTAAATGATGTATTTCTGTCATTTCAGGTTCATACATATGATGGTGGTTCATCAATTGAGCCAGGTGTTTGTTCAACTCAAAAAACATATTGACCCCTAAACTAAAGTTGGTAGCATAAAACAAAGAATTGCCCGAGGATTCAGCCAATTTTTTTATTTCATCAAAATCATGGTACCAACCGGTAGTGCCCACTACTACAGGTACTTTGGCTTCAAAACATTTTAAAATATTGGATTTGGCTGCCCCAGGATGCGTAAACTCTATGGCTACATCAGCACCTGCCAGGCCCTTAATTACATCATCGTTGAAGTCAATTCTGCTTACTACAGTGTGGCCGGCTTTTAAAGCTACATCCTCAATGGCTTTACCCATTTTGCCGTATCCTATAAGGGCTATTTGCATAAGTGTGCAAAACTACAATAGTTCAAGCGCTTTTTTTGTGTTTTGGGAATAGGTAATTTTACACACTCAATACCATGTAATGAAAAATAAATTTTTGTTGTCTTTAGGAGCCTTGTTGGTCATTCTTTTTGTGTTTGTATTTTGGGTGTTTAGTTCGCCAAATACACAAAAAGCGGAGGTTTATATAAAAACTGGAGATGGAATGGATAGCCTGCATGCTAATCTTGATAGGAGTAAAGTTATTAAAAACGGATTTTCTTTTAAGGTGGCCCAATATGTAATGAAATTTAAAAAAATATACCCTGGCAAGTATGTTATTATGGAAGGCATGACTAATCGTCAAATCATCAACCTGTTTAAATACGGAAGGCAAACTGAAATTGAATTTAGGTTCGGCAACAATATCAGGCCTTATGAATTGTATGCTGTACTTGGCCGCAAATTTGAAGCGGATTCGGCTGATTTTGCCATGGCAATAAATAATAAGGAGTTAATGGAAACATTAGGTCTGGATAGCAATAGCGTTCTGGCCTTATTTTGGGCCGATACCTATAAGTTTCCCTGGGCGGTTTTACCAGATAAAATGGTCCGCCGGTTTTTTAACGAACACCAATTATATTGGAATACTGAAAAGTTTAATAAACTACCTAACACCGGTCTTAAATCGGCCCGTGAGGTGTATATTTTGGCTTCAATAATTGAAAAAGAAGCTATGAAAAAAGAAGAATTGCCCATTATGGCTGGAGTGTATATAAATAGATTAAATATCGGTATGCCTCTGCAAGCTGACCCGACAAATAAATATGCAACTGGTGACAAAACTATGAGACGAATAAAAGGGGAAACCCTGAAAATTATTTCACCATACAATACCTATGACAACAAAGGATTACCGCCTGGTCCTATTGGTATTGTGACAAAAGTAGGGATAGAAGCAGTTTTAAATTTTCAACAGCACGATTACCTCTACTTTTGTGCAAAGGAAGATTTTTCAAATACCCATTATTTTACCAAAAGTTATGCCGAACATTTGAAAAATGCCGCTAAATACCGAGCAGCCTTGGATTCGCGAGGGATTAGATAAAGGCGAAGTAAAAATGGTTAATGGTTAAACTGGAAATGTTAAAGTATATTGAGTGGTAATTATGTAAGAATTAATTAAAATATTACAACACATCGCCCTTCAATATCCCATACCTTTGCCCACAATGAAAAAAATAGGAATTTTATTTGGAATTGCGTCAATTGTAATATTGACCTCTTGCAGTAATGCAAAAACAGAATCGGAACAAGCAAATGACACGATCGTTGAGACGGTAGAAGTACCCGTGGAAACGGAAAAATCATCAACTACAACCACCACCACTACCACCCAAAAAAATGATGATGGCACAGAGATTGAAGTAGATGAAAATGGTGTTGTTTTAAGTAATAAGGCCGGTGGCAGCAGCACAAGGGTAAAGGTAACTACAGATAGTACTAAAATTAAAATTAGAAGATAATAAGGAAATCTCCTTAACCTTTTTTAAAACCGGACCACAAAATTTTCTTTTTGTGGTCTTTTTTTTAAAAAAACTAAACCTATAAAAAATAAATCCACGGTAACATATACGTTTAGGTTTTCCTTTATTTCTAACCAGGCTTCCTGCATTTGTGCCGACCAGTTAATATCATCAAAAATAAACAATGCGTTTTCGGATGCTTTTTCCAAACATTGATGAAAATAGCGTAGGGTAGGTTCTTTTTTATGGTTGCCATCAAAAAACACCCAATCCAAGTGAGGAAATTTTTCCAAGGCTATTTCTAAAGTGGTATCAAAATTACCTTCCAGAATCTCAACATTACTTAAGTTTAATTCTTTAAAATTTTCAGAAGCCTTTTGTGCTAAAACTGAATTTCCTTCCAGGGTAATAAATTTACAAGTGTTTCCAAATCCTGATGCCTGGTACATTCCACTTATTCCCAAGGCTGTCCCCATTTCAAGGGCATATTGGGGCTGATGCCATTTGGCAAGGCGATAAAGTAAGCGGGAATATTTAACCGACTTGGACGATGAACTGGCAAATTGACCAATTGTTTTATAAGTTTTTTTTGTAAGGCTTCCCGCTCCGTAATCTGCACCACTCAATAAAGTAGTATCTTTTCTTAATTTTTTACGAATGGTTTCAATGGCTTTAAAGTTGGTATTTATTTGCTTACAATTATAAATTACCTCCTTTACTAAAACATAAACAAACGGTGAATGAATGCCGTGTAAGTTTTTACTTTTTAAAAGGTAGGAGAGGTAATTTAAAATTTGGTTCAAGGGATGGAAAGCGATTGCTTTCAAAATTAACTAAAACAATTAAACCTTTTCAGGTTTAGCTGCTCTTAATGCGATCAATTCCTTATTCATACTATCTATTTGTCCATTTACCTTGGCTATTTTGTCTTCAATATCTTTACGGAACTTTTCAGCATTTTTGCTACGGGCAAAAAATTCGATATTGTTTTCCCAGGTTTCAATTTCGGTTTTTAGGGCTTTTATTTTTTCGCGCAATCTACGTTCGTCGTCCCCTAATTTTTTGTCACCGCCCGGCTGATTGGCTATTTGGTTGTAATGTTCGTTTAAATGGGCTCGTTTGTAAGAGTCGCGGTTTTGGCGGAATTTTTTATAAATAACATCTAAAAGGTTGTGGTAACTATCGCCTATGTCTTTTTTGTTTTTTAAAGGAACAAAACCAATTTCATTCCACCTGGCCTGCACTTCTTTCAATTTAGCCAGTACTTCATCCCCGTCATTATTGTTTTGAAGTTCCTCCATCTCAGCAATTATGGCTTGTTTCTTTTGAAGGTTTTCATCTTCGGCCCCTTTTCTATTTTCGAAGAAACTTTGCTTGCGATTAAAGAATTCATCACACGTTTTTCTGAATTTTTTCCAAAGTGTTTGAGACACAGAATCTGGCACCGGGCCACTTTTTTTCCAGTCTTCCTGAAGTTTGATTATTTCTTTGGTTGCAAAATTAAAATCTTCGTGGTCTTTTAATTCTTCTGCCCGCTTAATAATATCTTCACGAACTGAGATATTGGCCTTACGTTCTGTATTTATTTTTTTAAATTGTTCGTTACGATTTTTTGTAAAAATTGTAAACTGCTCCCTGAAATTGTGCCAAATAGTTTCATTTTGTGCTTTTGGTACCTGTCCAATGGTTTTCCACTCCTCCATTAGTTTGTTTAATTCGTCAAAGTTGGATTTCCAATCGGCACCTTTGGTTGGAATATGATTGGAAATAAGCCTGGCTTTTTCTACCAACACTTCTTTTAGTTTTAGGTTTTCTACCCTTTTTTCCTGTATTTCGTCAAACTGTGCTTTTCGTTGTGTGTATATTTCATCAATGGTAGACTTAAATCGGGTCCATATTTCTTCGCTAAATTCTTTGGGTACAGGGCCTGTGTTCTTAAACTCTTCCTGATATTTGGCCAGCATAATAAATGCCTTTTTTAAGGAAGGTTCTTTTTGTAAAGCATCCACCTTATTGCATAAATCTATTTTGATCCCAAGGTTTTTCTGCCTGTCTAATTCTTTTAGTTCACGGTTGATAGCAAAATTGTCGTAAAACTTATCCAAATAAAAATGGTAACGATCATACAGTTCCTGAATATTGGTTTTAGGCACCACCCTTATGGCTTTCCAATCGTTTTGTAATTGTTTTATTTCATTAAGGCTATCAATGGTTTCATCCGATTCAGTTAATACCTTAATCCGTTCTATAATGGCATTTTTGGTAGCCAGGTTTTTTAATTTTTCATTCTCTATCCGTTTCTTTTCCTCGGCTCTTGATTCCTGAGCAATTTTAAATGCATCATAGAACCGTTGTTTTGAACCATCATCTAGCCATTCAAATGTCTCTTCTTCGTTACCCGCCTCCAAATATTTTTGTAACTGTTCCTGCCTATCTAATTTAAGCAGATCATCAAAAAATGGGCGTATGTTTTGTATTTTTTTAACAGCCTCGCGAGCCACCATCATTTTGGGTGCCTCCACAGCTAAATTTAACAATTGATCTTTGGAATATGATGAATAATCTAAATTTACCGCATCTTCTTCATCCATCATCTTCGATTCCTCATCCTCATCTTCATCCTCATGAAGAAGCGAGGCTGGCGCATGTTCTGAATTACCAACGGGTGTAACGGTTATATTGTCTTTTGCGATTAAAGCTGGTGAATCTAACTTTTCAGGTTTAATAATTTTTTTAGCAACTCTTTTCTTTTTTTCAACCGGTGGGTTGTTTTCCTGATCGGGGCTTTCACTTGCTAAACTGGTTTCTTCTAAAGAATTTTCTTCCGTGATTACGGGAGGGGTTTGATCTAAAGGTTCAACAGAGGTTTCTTCATTGCTTACAATGCCCCCTGTTTCGATTTGGCTTACAACCTCTTGTTCGTTAGTATTCAATACCTCCAGGTTGTTTTCTTGTTCCAACATTTTTATGTTTAAGTAATTATTTCTTTTAGTCTTCTACTAAAAGGCAAAAATGGTAATTTTGACCCCAATTTACAAAGCTATATTTGATGAAAGTAAAATTAATTGAATGCCCTCGGGATGCTATGCAAGGGATAATAAACTTTATTGATACTGACACTAAAGTGAATTATCTCAATGCTTTACTTCAAGTAGGCTTTGATACCCTTGACTGTGGAAGCTTTGTAAATCCAAGTATTATACCTCAAATGGCCGATACCCCTGAGGTACTAAAAAGGTTAAAAATGACAGAAACCAAACTTTCGGCCATAGTAGCAAATGTTAGAGGGGCTCAATCTGCAGTACAATTTGATGAATTAACCTACCTTGGATTCCCGTTTTCAATATCCGAAACGTTTCAAAAACGGAATACGAATAAAACAATTGAACAATCGCTTGAAACGGTGGAAACTATATTGGAGCTGTGTGATAAACGCAAAAAGAAATTTATAGCTTATCTATCCATGGGTTTTGGAAATCCTTATAACGAAGCGTGGAATCCTGAAATAGTAACCCATTGGATAAAAAAATTAAAACAATCAGGGGCTAATTATTTTTCATTATCTGATACAGTAGGTGTTTCTAATCCTGAAACAATAACTGGTGTAATTTCAAAAGTAACTGCCGAATTTCCGGGTTTAAATTTTGGTTGCCATTTTCATACCCGGCCTGATGAATGGGAAGAAAAAATAGAAGCAGCCTATAAGGCTGGATGCTATAGGTTTGATGGAGCCCTAAAAGGTTTTGGGGGGTGTCCCATGGCCAATGATAAATTAGTTGGGAATATGCCTACCGAAAATATGGTTCAATATTTTGAAAATAAAAATGTGAAATTAGGGCTAAATAATGAAAAGTTTAATGAGGCTATGATGATGGCAGGGACTGTGTTTGCTTAGTTCTTTTAAAATATCCAAATCAAAACTGGTTGTTTACTTTTATCCAAAAACGGTTCTAATTTTTTTAAAACTTCAGGTGCAAGGGTAGGGCAACCCAAACTTTGACAAATGGAAACAGGAACAGGTGAAGCTGGAACACAATCGTGGCCGTGCAACACCACAAAACGTTCAAAGGCATTACTGTTGGTTTCGTTCAAACCAGTTAATTTGTAGGCGGTTCCAAATGTTCCATTGTATTTGTACCCAATTTTATAAAATCCACTAGACGAACAATTTCCACCAACGGTATTTGAAAAAGAAGCACTTTCCTTAATTCCCGATTTCCCCTTTCCATGGCAGCAAAGCCCTGCCAGTAGTGTTCTTTGGCTATCCAGGTCAACAAGGAAAAGGCGATTGCTTCCACTGTGTTTTCTTAAATTTATAAAAATGCCAAGATGAGGGTTATACCCTTCATTTTTAGCAAATTTAACCATCCTATCAATG
>JBJXDS010000359.1:0-6513 GCA_046154525.1 Bacteroidia bacterium | reverse complement strand
TGGTTTTAAATAAAGTCATTTCACCGCCAAATGCATGGCTTTAAGGGATGCTTTTAAAATATTGATGCTATCAATGGTTTGTTCGTCTACCGATTTTACTGAAAACCAAATAGCATTTTTTTCTATTTCTATTTTTAAAAATTCCCTTTGAGCCTGGTTTAACATTTTAGAATCTTTTAAAAGATCGTGCCTATAATCCTTTGGTAAAATAACGGCTGCTGCAAAAACAGGCCCTGCCAGGCAACCCCTTCCGGCTTCGTCCAATCCGGCTTCTATACAATCTTTTTTATAACAGGGTTCAAGCACGGAGTAAATTTTGCTTTAATTTGCAGGCAAATAAACGACATAAAAACACCTCACAAAAATTAATGTACAAATACAGGGATACATTTTACAAACGATATTTCAGTAGCCAGGTAGGTAAAGCCGATCCAGCAGCTTTCAAAGCACTTTTTGAAGAACAAAAATGGTTTTTTAGCCATGAAATACTTCCGCATTTTCCTAAAGATAAAACTATTAAAATATTGGATATCGGCTGTGGAAATGGTTCATTGCTGGCTGCCGCCAAAGATGTAGGTTACATCAATGTGACCGGAATGGATATAAGCCCCGAGCAAGTGGAAATTGCCAATAAATTGGGTGTAACCGAAGTAAAACAAGGCAACCTGAATGACCTGATTAATGCAGGAACTGAAACCTTTGATTTGGTAACCGGCATGGATATTATTGAACATTTTTCAAAAGATGAACTTACCGACTTGGTTGTAAACCTTAAAAAAATATTAAAACCAGGTGGCATGTTGATTTTCCGTACACCCAATATGGATGCCCCAATGACTTCTGTTTTTTCGTATGGCGATTTTACCCATGAATGTTTGTTAAACAAAAGTTCGGCCTTACAATTGATGAAATCTTGCGGGTATAGTAATGCTGAGGTTTCAGCCAGTATGCTTAAAATTCAAAATCCTCTAAAAGAAATCATTCGAAAATTCCTTTGGTTTTTTGTGGTTGTAAAATTAAAAAGTCAATTATTTTCTTCAGGCAGAACCTGGCATCAGGTAGTGTTTACGCCTAATATTATTATTAAGGGGTTTAAATAGTCCCGAACTTTTCCAAAGTTTCAAACTTTGAAAAAGTTTTTAAATGCGAAAAATTTACCCCACAAACCTTACCTCTTCTACCCGTCCTTCCTCGCATCTGTAAATTTTACCGGGAAATTTATTAATGATGCGGTAATCGTGGGTAGCTATTAGTACCGCCGTTCCATTGTGGCAGATATTATGTAGCAATTGCATTACATCATCGGTTATTTCAGGGTCGAGATTTCCGGTAGGTTCATCAGCTATGATAACTTCGGGTTTATTAAGAATGGCACGGGCTATCACAAGGCGTTGCTGTTCTCCACCCGAAAGTTCGTGTATACGTTTAAACCCCTTGCTGCCCATTCCTACTAATTTTAAAACATCGTTGATACGGCCATCCATTTCCACCCTTTTTTTCCAGCCTGTGGATTCAAGAACAAACCAAAGATTTTGATAAACATTGCGATCGCTCAATAAATTAAAATCCTGAAACACGATGCCTAATTTGCGGCGAAAAAATGGGATATCACTGCGCTTCATTTTAGTGAGTTTGGCCCCGGCTACCTGACCTGTTCCTTCTTTTAACGGAATATCGGCATATAGCGTTTTAAGCAAACTACTTTTGCCACTGCCTGTTTTACCTACCATATACACCAACTCTCCACTTGAAACATTTAAATCTACATTTTGAAGAACGAGATTTTGGCCTTGAAAAATAAAGGCATTACTTAATTCTATTACAGGTTTTGCATCGAACATGAGTTCAAACCAACTCTATTTTAAACACATTGACAAATGGTGTTTTCTACATGCTGTATGCCTTTTGAAGCAATACTAAATCCGCCAATACCAAAGCGGCCATGGCCTCTACAATAGGAACAGTACGAGGAAGTACACATGGGTCGTGCCTGCCGGTAGCTTCCAAAGTGGTATTGTTTCCATCGGTATCCACAGTTTGTTGAGGTTTAAGAATGGTAGCTGTGGGCTTAAAAGCAGTTTCAAAATAAATATCCTCCCCATTGCTAATGCCACCTTGTATGCCGCCGGAATGATTGGTTAATGTGGAGGTTTTGCCATTTTTGCTTATAAATCCATCATTTAATTCTGAGCCTTTAAAATTTACTGAATTAAACCCTTCGCCAAATTGAATTCCTTTTACCGCATTAATACTCATAATAGCGTGGGCCAATTTTGCATTTAGTTTATCAAAAACAGGTTCACCCAAACCAATGGGGCCATTGGAAATAACACAGGAAATAATTCCCCCCAAACTATCCCCTTCATTTTTAGCTTTTAAAATTTCCTGTTCCATTAAGGCAGCAGTTTCGGAATGTGGACAACGAACTTTATTTTTTTCTATGTGCTCAAAGTTTAATTCGGAATATGGAATGTTTAAGGAGATGGTATGAACTTGTTTTACATAAGCCGTAATGGAAATACTGTATTTTTTTAAAAATAATTGTGCCACAGCTCCCGCAGCTACCCAGCCGGCTGTAACCCTTGCCGAGGAACGGCCACCACCGCGATGATCACGAATACCATATTTATTTTGGTAAGTAAAATCGGCATGAGAAGGGCGGTAAACGTTTTTTAGATGGTCGTAATCCGCAGGATTCGAATCTTTATTTTTTATTAATAACGTAATTGGGGCTCCGGTTGATTTTCCTTCAAAAACACCTGAAAGAATTTCAATTTTATCCTCTTCCTTTCGGGAAGTGGTAATATCAGATTGCCCTGGGCGTCGTTTGTCTAGTTGGGTTTGGATAAAATCTTTATCAATTTCCAATTGTGCCGGGCAACCATCAATAACCACGCCAATAGCCGGACCATGCGATTCACCAAACGAAGTTATTTTAAAAAGGCTGCCGAGGGTGTTCATTATTACTTTGCAAATATAGATTTTCATTGAACTACATAGCACAGAGAAAACATGGAGAATCACATAGAAATTTTAAAACTATGGGAAACCAATATACCTATGTTACTATGTGGTTCAATTATCATTTTCTAAATTTTGATAAATGTTCCCAAAAATCCGGATAGGATTTTGAAACTGTTTCCTTATTTTTCATTTTTATAGGCTTAATAAGCGACAAACACCCAAAAGCCATAGCTATTCTGTGATCGTCATAATTTTCAAAAAGCGTATTTTCCTTTAACTCAAAATTGGTGGCATCCAATATCCATTCATTGTTCACTTCTTTAAAATTAACATTACATTTTTTTAGCTCCGTTTGCAAAGCTAAAGTCCGGTTACTTTCCTTAATTTTTAAAGATTCCAAACCTTTAAAGGTTGCTCTTTTTTTAAAAGTTGAATGCAAAACAATAATGGAAGGGGCAAGGTCAGGGTAATTTGTAAAATCCCAAACCAAATTATCCAAAACAGGGATGTTAGATGGCTCAATCAAAATTCCGTTAGTGGTTTCGGTAAGTTTTATTCCTAACATTTTGCTCCAGTTTGCCAAAACCGAATCGCCTTGTACGCTTTGCGTTTTTAACCGTTTAAAAAACACTTTACCGCCATGGCCCAAAGCAATTATCTGAAACCAAAATGCCACTGCAGACCAGTCAGGTTCTACGTCTATTGGTTTAATTCTAAAATTTTTAGCCCATGATTTAGCGTTTATCTGATTTTGGTTAAAATTAATATCAAAACCCAGGTTTTGCATCAGTTTAACCGTCATTTCGATATAGGGTTTGGATGAAATTTGGCCTTCAATATTAATTTCTAAACCATTTTCCAACTTAGGCCCAATCATAGCTAAAGCAGAAATAAACTGGCTACTGGTATTTCCGTTTATTGAAACCGAACCGCCTTTTTTTAAACCGCCCGGTATTTTTATAGGAGGAAAGCCTTCACTATTCGAATATTCAATATCAGCCCCCAAACTTTGTAAAGCATTTACCAAATCTCCAATGGGACGATTCAGCATTCTCTGGTTTCCGGTAAGTATTACGGGTTTATCAATTACAGAATAATAAGCCGTTAAAAACCGAAAAACAGTTCCTGCATTTTTACAGTTTAAAACCTCATTTTCGCTTTTTAAAAGAGATTGTAAAAGCACACTGTCAGCAGAATTTGATGGATTGGTTATTTTTAAATTTAAACCATACAATGCATCAAAAATCAAAACCCGGTTATGGATGCTTTTGGAAGCCGGTAAATCAATTTCTATATCAAAGTTCCTTTGGGTAAAATCCAGTCGCATTTTTAAGAATTATAAAATGTCAGGCTTTCTTTTACATCATCCATTGTAATCAGGTTAACAAAACTTGCTTTGCCAATTTGATCCAAAAAAACACACCCAATTTTTGATGATTTATTTTTTTTGTCTTTTAAGGTAAGTTCTGCTATTTTGCTAGGGAAGTCTTCGCTCCAGGCGAAACCTTCCCTTGAAAAAACTGTATCAATCGCCAAAATTATTTTTTGAGATTCCGCCAAATCTAATTTACCAATTGTATGGCTTAAAAATGTTTCACAAACCATTCCGGCTGCTACAAAATGACCATGCGGCAAATTTGAATTTATAAAATAAGATTCTAAAGCATGACCAATGGTATGGCCAAAATTCAACAATTTTCGTTCACCCGTTTCTTTAAAATCTTTTGAAACAATGGCGTGTTTTATTTCTACGGATTTTTTAATTAAAGGTAGCCAATCTATCACTTTAAAATTTTCAAGTTTTAATTCAATAGAAACCAATTCTTCAAAATACGATTTATCGGCAATAAGGCCATGTTTCAGCATTTCAGCAAAGCCCGATTGAATATGTTCGAAAGGCAACGTTTTTAAAAATTCAGGCCAAATGTAAATGGCATCGGGCTCTGAAAATGTGCCAATATAATTTTTTAAACCGTTAAAATTAATTCCAGTTTTTCCTCCATTTGCGGCATCTACCATTCCCATCAAGGTGGTTGGAATATTTATAAATTTAATTCCCCGATTGTATGTGGCTGCTGCCAATCCACCAATGTCAGTAATTACCCCGCCGCCAATATTTATTAAAACCGAATTCCTGTCGGCATTGGCCGCCAATAGTTTGTTCCAAATATGGTTTAATGAAAAAGCCGATTTATTGGTTTCGCCCGGAAGTATAGAAATTATTGGAATTTCCGGATTTAAATCGAGTAGTGGTAAACAAAACTTTTCTGTGTTTTCGTCGCAAAAAATAATGACATTGGAATATCCATTTACAATACCACTGAGCACTTTACTCTCGCTTATAAATACTGCCTGGTTCACGCTTCAAAAAAGAATTCAAACTTACTTCAAATTATTAGTTTCTTTTTAGATATTTTCGCAAACAATAACCCCCATTTTATACTTTGAGAAACTTTGCCCTTTCATTTATTCTACTAATGAGCTGTTTTAAATTATCAGCCCAAACGGAATTTAGTTATTTGGACTGCAACTATCAAGATTGTAAGAAAAAAAATGCCGCCTATTTATTGGAAATCACGAAGGATAAAGATTCCATCACAAAGAAAATAAAAAATATAGCCACTGATAAAACCATCGTAATTTATAAATCACATAAGAAGAATAAGGAGGCGGTTTATTCTTATAATTTCGATGGTATGGAGTACATTACCAATGAAGGGCTATTTATTAGTTCGAAAAAGGAAGGGGAATGGATTTATTATAATTCAAAACATATCATTACCAAAAGGGTGGTTTATGAAAAGGATATTGTAACAATCGAAAAATACATGGACAGTGGCCATGTATCCATGGAAATCCCTTACAGTGAAGGCAGGTACCATGGTGAAAGTAAAATTTATTTCAAAGGAATTCTCGTAAAAAAGGTAACTTTTGAAAATGGTTTTATGGTAAAAAAAGAAGATTTACTAACAATGGATTCGATAAATGATAATGATTCTGTCCCAAAATTGCGTGTAGAAATAATGCCATCATTTGTAGGAGGAGAATCGGAAATGATGAACTTTATTGCAAAAAATCTTAACTACCCCAAAAAAGCAGTGGACAGTGGTATAGAAGGAAAAATAGTAGTAAAATTTACCTGTGATAAAATGGGAAAAGTTAAGGATGCACATATAATTTCAAAAGACAAATTGGGGTACGGTTGCGAGGAAGAAGCTCTAAGAGTAATTAGAAACATGCCAAGGTGGAATGCAGGCCTTCAAAATGGAGTTCCTGTCAATGTATATTTTAATATTCCTATTCGTTTTAGATTATTTTAAATTTAATTTTGAATAATTCCACCCTCATAAACAAAATAGAACTTTGAAGCTTTATTTCACTATTATTTTTTTATTTTTAATTATTTTCTGTCAGGCTCAAAGTAAAATTTCATATTTGGATGAAAATTTTAAAGACACCCGCAAGAAAAAGGCTGTTTACCAAAAGGAACAAACCGAAGAAAATGATACGATTTATAAAAAAATAAAAAAAAATGGAGTAACTGTATTT
>JBJXDS010000358.1:0-4059 GCA_046154525.1 Bacteroidia bacterium | reverse complement strand
TTACAAAATATTCTACCGCCTTTACATCGTGGTTGGTTATTTTTTCGGTAGCTTTTATTTCAAGAGCATCTTTTTCTGAAAAATTTTCATACACCGCTTTTAATACGGGATAAATATCAGAGATATTAATATTTGATAGTTGGGGAACTGTTTTGCAAAGCATTACAAAATATTCAATTTCAACCCGCACCCTATATTTTATTAGTCCAAATTCGGATAGATACTCAGCCAAATCAGCTGTGGCCTTTCTATAACGCCCGTCTATTGGGCTAATGGCTGTAAGTTCGTTCAATTGCATTGGGTGTGGCAAAGGTAAGTTTTAAACTTTGTTTTAGAAATATCGTCTTACTCCCTTTAAACCAACTCCCCCAATGCCCTTTTCAATTTTGAAAACATCTCCCCTATTTCTTCTTTTTTGCATGTACCTATACTTAATCTATACCAATTGCTATGATGCGCCCCAAATGCCGAAAAAGGAACAATAGCCAACCCTGCCTTATTCAACAGGTAAGCTGTAACGTCAGATTGTGTATTTAAAACTAAGCCATCTTTTGTTTTTTTATTAACCAAATCAAATTGCACAGTTAAATATATAGCTGCTTGCGGGGCAATAGCATTTATAGCAAAACCTTCATTTTTTAGCTTTTGAATTCCAGTGTATAAGGCAACTAACCTTTCTTCAATTTCATTTTTAAAATGCTCTAAATATTTGTTGATTTCCTCAGTTTGCAGCAGAAATTTAGCTACTGCTTTCTGCTCAGCCATAGGAGCCCAGGCACCTAAATGAGTTAAAATTGATTTCATTTTATTGATCACTTTTTGCGGCCCCATTGCCCAACCTACTCTAACCCCAGTGGCTGCAAACACTTTACTTATGGCATCTATAAAAATAGTGTAGTGTTTCATTTCAGGGCAAAGAGATACTGGGTTGTAATGCTCAATTTTTCCATAGGTAAGGCACCAGTACATTTGGTCATACATCACGTACAATTTTTTTTCACCAGGTTTGCGGTTGTTGTTTTCTTCAATCACCAGGTTACAAATAGCGGTAAGTTCATCCTTACTAAATGTAGTTCCGGTTGGATTTTGAGGGGAACAAAGAGAAATGAGGGTGGCACCTTTAATATGTGGTTTCAAATCTTTGGCCGATAACATAAAATTGTTTTCATAAGTAGCTTCGATAACAATATGACTAGCCTCTACAAAATGCGAATAATGATTATTATTCCAAGATGGTACACCATAAATAACCTTATCACCCTTATCAATAATAGCCCTGAATAATGAATAAATCAAAGGGCGACCTCCACTTGCTACTAAGATTTCGGCAGGAGAATAATGCAAACCTTGTTCAATCTTTAAAAAACTGCTAATAGCCTCTCTCAAATCAAGATTACCTTCGGCAGCAGGATAATTTGTAAATTTATTTTTATACGCATTAATAATTTCAGCCTCCAGCACTTGTGGAATAGGAAAAATTTGAGGGTCAAAATCACCCACCGTAAAGTTGTATATTTTTTCGCCGGCTTTAATTTTTTCCTTTATCTCGCCACCCAGTTTTACTATTTCCGAACCAATAAGCGTTTCGGCCAATTGCGATAATTTTGCTTCTCCCATATCACTATTTTATATAGCAAATGTATTTTATTTTTTTATCCCTACCCATCTATTTTACTATAAATAACCATTTTAAAAAATAAAAGGAATGACACTGTCTTAATTAGTATTCAGGATGGTAAAAGCCTTTTTCCAAAATATGGAATTAAAGGCCAATTTTGGGAAAGAATAGAAAAAAGCATTAAAAGTTAATTGCTTAATTTTTAATACTATAAAATCAAAATTGGCATTTGGCACAAATATTGACAAACAATAAAAACAAACTATATAACTACGATGAAAAAAGATCTTAAAATTTTTATTGCTGACAGTGACGACTACAGCACATTTGTTTACAAACAATTATTATTAGAATTAGGCCACAAAGATGTTTACACCTTTGATGATTCCGCCAGTTGTATTAATAGTTTAGTATTAATGCCCGACGTTATTTTTTTAGATTACTCTATCGAAAACAATTCAGGATTAGAGGTTTTGAAACAAATAAAAAACATCAAACCAGAAATTCATGTAGTTGTTTTTTCTCAAATTGACGAAATGAATACGGCCGTGAATGCTCTTAAACATGGAGCTTACGACCTAATTCTAAAAGGTGATATTGAAGAGGAGCATATTAAAATGGTGCTAGAAAATATTGCTTTACTTAATAGAGAAATGACTCGTAAAGGTAGAGGTGTGTTGCAAAAAGTTGCCAGTCTTTTTTGGTAGTTTGCCAACTAATACATTACTCCTCTATTTCATCAAATTTTTCAACAAACTTTGATACAGTTCTTGTTGTTCCTGGCCTAATATTATAATCTGGCTTTTGAACTTCGCTGTATTTATCCCTTATTAAGTCGTTAAATTCCTTGTCTGTGCTTATGGCTACTAAATTGTTTCTGTAATATTCAAAATAAAACCAGTCATATTTTGATATCTCTATATAAATTTTCAATCTTACTCCGCTACGTAATATTTGCATCTGCATCCTGCTGTTAAATCGTTTATTAATTTGCTGTCCATTGATAACTGAAACACCTATGGGCGATGTTGAAAACCAAGATTTATTGCGCGGCGAAAAAGTAAACTTTGTTTCCGAAAAAATAAATTTACGTTTAATATCTTCTGAAACTTCCAATTCTCCAACCTCCGTTGCTTTTTTATAAGTTGACTCCAGGCGTTTATCTGTTAAAAATTCACCCAATGCAAATTTAAAATCATCCCCCGAATACGGAATCCCTTGCGCCCCTTCCCCCTTTTCCAACATCACTGCAATCATTTTTTTGTAAGCTTCTTTGGGTAACAAAATATCCAAGGCCATGAAGGCCTCCAAAGTGTAACTGCTATCATCTTCCGTTTTAAATAACTTACCGGATACTAAAGGGTCAATTACTGGCATTGAAAATCCCATATTAATTTTCCCCTGCGTGGTAATCATTCGGGTGGTTTCGTTAAATGTCATAATATTTCCCCTATTGGCATTGTTCAATATTCTGCTTTTATTTCCTACCACAAATTCCAATGTTGTTTCATTATAAAGAAAAATTCCGGTATCGTTGGTAAATTCAGGATCGGCATACTTTCTCTTAAAGTTAAAAAATGTTGGATATATCAAAGCGGTATCAAGAGCTGAATTCATAGCTACTGACACAAATTTATTCTCATCATTTTTGGGTTCACGGATATCAATAATAATATTTTTAGGATCGGGCCTTTCTTTAAATCGTATCCAATTACTACCAATTTTAAAAGTATGTAAAGGCTTTATATATCCATTAAAATTAAGAAAATCGCTATTCGAATTAAGTTCAAATGTTCCTTTATAACCTATCTTTGGTGAAATTTTAAAATTCAATGAATCGTACATATAGCCCAAAGCCTGAATAGTGCTATCAGGCATTACCCGCATTTTATCAAAAAAGAGTTCCTGCTCTGTATTGTGCTTATCTTTATATTTATATTTTCCATTTCCGCCCATAGCTTTACGACCTAAAATTTTAAGGTTGCAGGTATAAAGTGCATGAAATTTATTATTACGGGCTGCCAAAAATTTAGAATCCAACAAAGGCAAAATATCCGCTTCCTTAGCAATAACAACTTTTCCTTCTTTAGGGAAAGCCCTAGAGTCGGCAATATCAATGTATGGTACATTTTCACAATATATCATACCCTCTTTCATATCGAACAAGGCTTTATCAGAATCAAACTTCAAACCATCCTGATCATGTCGTTTGGATAAGAAATAAGATTTTGCCAATTTTGGTCCTTTGGTAAGTAAAATTGTTTGTTGGTCCATATCCCAAAAAAACTGGTCCATAGAGGATGCAAATTGATTATATCCAAACTCCGTTAATTGCCCAAGAATATTAGCTTTAAAATCGCCAGTTCGTTTATCAAAATCAACGAACGATTTCACATTCCTGCTTGAAAAAGCAATTTTATCTTTATCAATGGATCCAATTT
>JBJXDS010000357.1:0-2692 GCA_046154525.1 Bacteroidia bacterium | reverse complement strand
CTACTTTAGATGTGAATGTTTATGAAACCTTTTATAATTTAATTCTTAATAAAACCGATGCTAATACTTTAACGATAACTACCGGAGATATTCTTTACGCCAACGGAAATTTGACTTATACCAATGGTTCAGCCAATGGCGGAAGTATCCAAACCAATGGCAATGTTATTGTTGGCGCAGGATGGGATGGTGGAACCAGTGAACTTTGGTTTAATGGATCGGCTGCTCAAACTTTTGACTTAACAGGTGCCGTATCCAATTTTAAAGGGGATATCGTAATAAATAAAAATGCGGGCTTTACCGTAAGTGTTATTTCTGACCTTACTATGTCGGGAACCGGTCAAGATATGTATGTTAATTCTGGAATTCTTAATCTAAATAGTAGAACAGTTACTTTGTATAATCCAAGTTTAAATACAGGGACACTATTTGTTCAGGGAAACTTTACAATTAGTGGTATAGGAACATTTAATTTATATAATTATTCCCAATCCGCTTCATCTTATTTCAACATTTCAGGAAATTCAATATTTAGGGTTTATAATAATTTTGCCAAATTCAGCAACAGCTATGCTGATTTTCATGGTGGAACAGCTACCTTGTACTTTGATGGTCCTTTTTCAAGTACGGCAGGTGCCTTTACCTCTACCTCTGGTAATGCTTATTTTGCAAGCAGCTATACCCGCACTGGCGGAAGCTTTGCACACAATAGTGGTACAGTTATTTTTACTGGCAACGATGCTACCTTAGATGTGAATGTATATGAAACATTTAATAATCTTACGATTAATAAAAACCATAATATGACGCTTACCATTACAATAGGAGATGTATTATATGCGCTTGGCATTTTAACTTACAACAACGGAAAAGCTGCAGGAGGTTTGATTGGCAGTTATTCAACGGTAAATGTTGAAAGCGATTGGGATGGAGGAAACACTCAACTTTCTTTTATTGGTTCAGCTGCTCAATCCTTTGATTTAACTGGAGCTACAGACAAGTTTGATGGCAGTTTATACTTTCAAAAAAATGATGGGTATAATGTTACCTTATTATCCAATATAACTTTAGACGGCACAGCCCAGCAAATGGATCTTGCCTCAGGAAATCTCAATTTGAATGGCTTTACGGTTACTTTATATAATGTAACAAATAGTACTGGCAATTTAAATGTTTTAGGCAACTTCAATATTTTGGGTAATGGAAATCTTAACGTATATAATCACAATCATACCACAAGCTCAACAATAAGTTTTACAGGTTCGCCAACGTATCGTGTTTATAATAACTTTACACAAAGCTCCAATAGTTATGCTGCTTTTTCTCCTGGTAGTGCTACAGTAATTATTGATGGTAATTTTTCTAAAACTGCCGGAACTTTTGTTGCACCAACAACACATCTAAAAGTAGGTGGCAACTGGACAGTTACTGGCTCATTTACAAATAATGGAACCATTACATTTATTGGTAACAATGCAACCTTTAATGCAATGCATACGTTTACTTCGGTAATTATGAATAAAAATACTGGTCAAAGTCTTACTATGGCTTCAGGTTCAAGTATGATTATTAATTCAACTTTAACTTTAACTAATGGATTGATCAATACAGCAGCAAACGGAACAATTACTATGCAATGTAATTCAAATGTTTCTGCGGGTTCTGATTGTGAGAGCCCTAATAGTTATATTAATGGTCCTTTAACACAAAATTTATGTACAACTACCCCTACCACATTATTTTACCCAACAGGAAAAGGTGGAAAATATAGAGCGTTATGGTTAGTACCCACGCAAACTACTAATGCTAGTACTGGCTATACAGTTGAACAATTTGAAGGTACCCCTCCAAATTATTGCATACCAAATGGTTTAAGTTGTATGTCTAAACTTAGGTGGTGGAATGTAACAAGATCAAATACTGTCCCAATGGTAGACCCAATTACCCTTACATTTTGTCCTGGTGATGGAGTTACACATGCTAATAATCTTAGAATTGCCAAGCAGGTTGGGAACTGTTGGAGTGATATGGGTGGTGTAGGAACTGGAGCACCAAAAGGTACCATAACTTCCAATGTTAATTTTACCGAATATGGCGATTTTACCTTAGCTAACGATGGAAATTGTCTAAATGAATTACCTGTTAAATTAATTTCTTTTAGTGGTAATTATTCTGAAGGAATTGAAACCCTAACCTGGAAAACTGCTTCTGAAATTAATAACGATCATTTTGATGTTGAAAGAAGCTCGGATGGAAAAATATGGAATAAAATTGGCGAAGTAAAAGGAAATGGTAATTCAAATTCTATATTAAAATATACTTTTGAAGATAATGAAATTAACCCAGCTTTAAAACATGTTTACTACCGCTTAAAGCAAGTAGATTATAATGGCGCATTTGAATATTCGCCAATAATCGTAGAAAATTTTATGGATAAATCCATCGAAACCAAAAAATTTGCTGTGTACCCAAATCCAGCCAATTCTCAAATAGTAATAGAGAATCTTGATTTCAAAAAATTAGCTAGTAAATATGTAATTAGTGATATTAACGGTTCCTTATTAATGGAAGATTCATTTTCGGAAACCAAATTGATTGATATAAACGAGCTTTCATCTGGATTTTATTTTATTAGTATTTACAATTTAAATGGTGAGGTTCTTGAACGCACCAAGGTTTCAGTTAAAAAATA
>JBJXDS010000356.1:0-8863 GCA_046154525.1 Bacteroidia bacterium | reverse complement strand
CATTAAAATTAACATCTGTTTGACCACCTAATATTTCAGGCAGTGTAACTCCAAAATCGCTTCCAATATTTTCATTGATGGTATCTAAAATACCTGAAGTATTTACTTTAAAATTTGTTTTTACTGTATAATGAAAATCATCGGGATGGGTATTAAATATAATGTCGCTGCGTTCGGTATTTATATTTAAAAGTCCATTTAAATAGGAGGCTTTAACACCCAGTCGGAGTTTGTCTTTTTTAAATGCTCTTGACCAGGATGCACTAATATCATTATAAGCCATTACGTCAAATCCAAAATTAAAGTTTAAGTCCCGACCCAGATTTTCACCTGCATTACCAATAATAAATAAACCAAAAAAATCTTTTGGAAAGCTAGCTCGTGTTTTAATTTTTACACCTTCACAAATTGTAAAAAAATTCTTTCTAATTTTAAATCCAGCATAAACTAAATCATAATTGGCATCCAAACTTATACTATTGTTCTTATTCAATGAATTATAAAATGTAAGAGGATGAATAACCAAACGGTTTGAATCATCCACCGTGGCCAGATTTTTTATTTTAAAGGCATCGTTACCATAAAGCATGTGAATAGAAGCTAAACCGGGCATACTTATAAACAACCGCGAATCTGAAATTTGAGCAGGGTTCGTCTGTATTCGCTGTGGTAAGGTATGCATATTATACATAGTAAGGTTATGCTGCGCAGCCACTTGGGTAACTATACCTGCTACCAAAAATTTTAATATTAAAATACGTTTTAGCATCACTCTGTTTATTTTTAAATTATTTACCTCCAAGACTATCTAATACATCACTATCAAATTTCAATTTGGCTTTTACCCCAAGTTTTATGCCCATAACATAATTGTTATAAAGTTTTACACTTGGGTAGGTACCACCAGCTGAGGTTGTGCCTATTTCGGCTCTTATTTTTACTTTATCCAGTCTGCTTAATCGCCTGGCCCTATCCATATCAAAAATTACATCGGTGGTTTTTTTGGTTGTACCGTTCACTTTTCCATCGGTACCTACCGGTGCTGCCTCTATAAATTTATATAATTTCTCACTAAAAATAGAATCAAAAGTTACGCCCAACGAGTCCATTAAATAAATTTGGGTGAATAAATCAATGGGGAAACCATTTATTGCCGTATATCTAATCGTAACTTTTTGAAGGAGCTCACCATTTGGCAGTTTCAATCCACCTTTCATTCCAGCTTCGTCCACTGTTTTTTCTGTCTCAAAGGCAAAATTTTTGGCATTGCCATGAAATGGTATTTCAATATCTATTATAAATTTCATCTGGCTATAATCTGTTATAAAATTCCGTTGCAGTTTTCCCCCTGGGTTAAGGTCTATATAAGCCTGAAACACTATTTGTTTATGACCTTTATTTATTACGGTATTAATATTACTTGTGGTTTTGTCCAAAGTCACAGAATCATAAACCATCATTCCAATTTGAGCCATGGTAGGGGTTTTAATTGGTAATGGATCGGTGAGTGGCGTAATATTAGTTTCGGTGCCATTGGTATATCCTGCCAATTTTGTAAACCCTGCTTTTACAGGAACGCCATACGAACTCCCACATTTTATTTTCACTTTGGGGTCTTCCAAATAAAATGTTCCCTCCTTGGCATTATCAAATATAGGGAGATCAATGGTATCACCCCCATTCAGTAAATTAACCTGACCGATATAACCATAAAAACGGCTAAATTTCATTTGAGTAAAGCCCATAGTAATATCCATTTTTTCACCTGCTACCACAGGCTCGGTAGTAGAGTTCAAGGTCAAATCAAATTTAATATTTACATTATTATACCCTGGGCTACCTTTGGTCATATTCCACCTGTATCCTGCCAATAATCTGCTAGCATTAGCCACTACTGGTGTGGAACCATTATAGCTAAATGGAATATCAACGGTTAAAATGAGGTGAAGATTTTTTGCATCTTCAAATGTTATTTTTAAGTTTCCTCCCGTTTTAATATCACTCGATATTGACCCAGCTAGAGAGCCTGCCTTAAATAATATAGAATCAATTTCGCGGCTGCCCATTGCAAATGAATTGGCCGTTTGAAGGCTGATGGTAAGGGGCTGGCCACTTCCTAATATTCCGGCCTGCATAGCATTTAAGGTAATGGATTGGGAAAAAGACTGGTCGGGTATGGTTATTACATCCATTGCATATGAAGATGCTATTTGCCCTTGTGAAATTAAAGAAAGTGAACCATCAGGGTATACCTTGAGTTCCTGTCCGTCAAAACTAAAGCCATCTCCTAATAATTTTTCAAGTGTTAAATTATCACTTACCAAGGGAATGGCGTATTCAGGATTTATTTCATCCATTTTAAATCCCTTGGTCAGCAATTCCTCGGGGGTGCAACTGTGGGCCAGCACTATTAAGGTGGTAAGAGATACATAGATCTTTAATTTTTGTAACATAATAGTTTTAATAAAAATACCTTTGCAATTTCGGTCAACATTAGCAACAAATCACAATTGTATGAATAAAATTTCTTCACAAACCATCTACAGGGGAGCATTTGGACTGGCTACGGCCATTATGTTTGGAGCATTTGCCGCTCATTTTTTAAAAGAAAAATTGCCAGAGGTAAATTTGCGGGAATTTGAAACCGCTGTAAAATACCAATTTTACGGATGTTTGGGTTTATTGGTTTTAGGAATTATGTGCCATGTAATAGAGGTAAAACTAAACCACCCTATTTTATTACTCCGGCTGGGGATTTTAATTTTTTGTGGCACCCTTTATTTTTTAGCCATAAGGCCCTTATTGGGTATTGAAGGATTTAATTGGATTGGGGCCATTACGGCATTCGGTGGCCTGGGCATGATAGCTAGCTGGGTATGGGTTGGGGTTTTGTTTTTAAAAGAGTATAAAAAATAAAATTAGAACCTTCGCTTTTTGTTCTAAAGGAAGCCTTCGCTTTTAGCGAAGGCTTCCTTTTTAAATTATACTCCCTGTTTTTCAACACTTTAAAAAATAGTTTAATACTAATGGGTTACCTAATACCGTTAAGATTATTAAGAGGTATAAAAATATATTAGGTATGAAAAAGCTATTAGTAATTATTCTGCTGACTATGGGTGGCTATGCCTTTGCGGCCCACCAAACCAAACAATTTTTGATTCAATTTGCAACCGACAAACATGCATTGGATCCTGCGGCGTTAAAAAAATTAGAGGAAGTTGATGCTTTTTTAAAACAACATCCCAAAGCAAAAATTAAACTAACAGGTCGAACGGATTATGACGGAACCGTGGGCTACAACCTTGTGTTATCGCGATTAAGAACTGCCGAGGTTTCCGAATTTTTAAAAACTAAAGGCTGGCAAAATGCCGAAATTAATGAAAAATGGGTGGGGGAACTGAAACCCCTTGCCACCAACACGAATGATAACGGCAAAGCAATGAACCGTTCGGTTGAAATTACCATTACCATCATTAATTATGACAATGCTGCCCAGTGGTTGGAGGAACAACAGGAAACCTACAAACAGATTATTACCCTTAAAAGTTCAGGGGAAAACACCATAACCACCACTAACAACACTATTATCAATATTCCTGATGGAGCATTTGTAGGCCCTGATGGAAAAATAATTGACAACAAAAAAGTAAAATTGGTTATTAAAGAAGTGAATACCATAAAAGATGCCATAATAAACCAGGTAAGTACCATGAGCGGCGATAAATTATTGGAAACCGGAGGTATGCTAAACATAGAAGCCTACAGCAATAATACCCAACTTCAATTGGCCAATGACAAAGAAATAGTGATACAAATACCTACCAAAACAGCGCAAAAAGACATGTTGGTATTTGAAGGAGTGAAAGATATTAATGGCACTGTGGACTGGAAAAACACAGGAACCAAATTTGACCCCAATGCCAAAGTAGAACAAATTGCCAAAAAATTGGATGAAGAAATTCTGCAATCACTTATTAATAAGATAAACTGGAACAAACCACGGTTTAACACTTATAATTTAAATTACACGCTGCCAGCATTTGTGAAATCGCCATCGAAACCAAGGGAACCCCGACAACCTAAAAAACCGGAAGCACGGAGCCTTTTTAGCACTCTGGGGTGGCTACTTGCTACCAAAAACATGAAAGAAAACAGGGTAGAAAAAGAACACAAAAAAAATATAGCCGCCTATGAAATAAAATTGGACCGATACCAAACGCGACTTGAACTGTATGAAAAAAGAATGGCTGCCCACAAAACCGAAATAGAAAAATTTGAAACAGAAAAACAAAATTTTTATGCCTGGGTGGATGCCATGCGAAGTAAAATACGGAACGACAAAGAAACCTGGCTCGATTACCACGACAGATTCAGGATGTGCTCGGCCTTAAAAGGGGTTCGGTCCAAATCACAAAAGGGAACTTTGTATGAAGCTATGCCTTTTAATAATTTAAAATTCAGGTCGGGGTATATTAAATTTTCGACCGAACAATTGGAACGGGTTGAATATTTAAACCTTATCGAACGAAGCCTTACCCGCCTGGCCGTTACCAGTTACGAAACGATTTTAAAAAAATATGCCTACAACAATAGCCTGAAAATAGGCCGTATTATAAAACTGATGCGCAAGCAAACCGATCCCATGGTTTATAATTTAATGGGCTACAATAATTTTTTCGACACCTTTGTGGCGGCCAACAAACCTGATTTTATAACCGTGTTTGGCAAGGAGGTAGAAGAACACCTAAAGTATGTGGACAAACAAACCAATGCCTTAAAACAAGCCCAATCGCAACAATACTTTATAGGCAACACCCGAAAAATGGGATGGATAAATTGCGACCGTTTTGTAAATTCAAAATTAGTTACTGTTTCATTCAAAGCATTAAAAGGGGCTTGCCAGCTCATAATACTTAGTGGTATCAATTCCGTTTTAAATATTTATAACAATGGCAATTCAGAATTTAGCAGGGCAGGTATTCCCAAAAATTCAAAGTTCAAATTATTAACTTTAAAAATAGAAGGTGACCAGGCCATCCTTTCTATTAGCGAAGCCACAGCCACCAGCGGATTGGAAATAGAACCCGAATACCGCAAAATGCCGGTAGAGGACCTGAACAAAGTATTGGCTTCCTTGTAAGTTTTTTTAAAAAATGAATAAAACGGAAGACTTCGCTTCAAGCGAAGTCTTCCGTTTTTATTGTTTAATTATCCTTTGAAACGTCAAAATACTATTTCCATCCATCACTTTCACCAAAAACAAACCATTTGACAAATCCTTAATATCAAATTGTGAATGTTGAGATTTTGTAGTTTGTTCCAACATTATTTGTCCAATAGAATTTATTATCTGAATTTTGATATTAGAGTTATTCAAGTTTTCTAAATCAATATTTAAAATTCCAGAGGATGGGTTGGGATAAATTTTAAAATTGCTTTTCTTTATAAATTCTTTTGTTGATCCGGTTCCTTCGCCCATTTTGTTAATAAAAAGAGCATGATTACCATACGATGTTAAATTGAATTTCCCTGAGCCTAAATCAAAATCAACGGAATCCTGAAACCAACCTGTTGTAAAAATATTACCTTTATTGTCCACCGCTATAGCGTTCCCCACATCATCCGATTTTTCCCCAATTCTGTGGGCCCATTTAAATTTTCCGGCCGAATCTAATTTTGAAATAAAAATATCGTACCCTCCTTTGCTGCTTAGGTTAAAGGTGGCAGAGCCGGGGTCAAAATCAAGGAGGTCTTCAAGTGCCCCGGTTCTGTAAATATTTCCTGCTTTATCAACAGTAAATCCCCATAGATGGAGCGGATCTTCATTAACATGAGTAATTAATGAAAAATCCATTTCCCCTAAATCTTTAGCCCAAACAAAATTTCCAGATGAATTTAATTTTGAAATAAAAACAGTTCTGCTACCTGAGGCTGATAATTCAAAAGTTCCTGCACCGGGGTCAAAATCTGTTTTAGACTCAAACATGCCTATTGTGTAAACATTTCCCATGGCGTCCAAAGCAATGGAATATCCTATCTGGTGGTTTATACCTGCAAAACTCTTTGCCCAAACAAAATAACCTGATGAGTCTAATTTTAAAATAAATGCATCTTCGGGGTTACCACCCATTAATTCAACTATTCCTGGTCCCGGGTCAAAATCTACCGTATTGGTAAATGAGCCTGCAGTGTATACATTACCAAACTTATCCGAGGTGATGGAATGACAATAATCAACATTATCACCGCCTATTCTTTTGGCCCACACAAAATCACCTGCTGTGTTTAGTTTTAATATAAAACCATCTGTATATTCTGAGCCATTTTTCAGTTTCTGACTTACTAATTTGTAAACACCTGCACCAGGGTTAAAATCAACTGTATCGAAAAAATAGCCAGTTGTATATACGTTGCCTTTGGGGTCAACAGTAATCGATTTTGAAATGTCTTCAAATTTTCCGCCTATTCTTTTGGCCCAGGCAAAATTTCCATTACTAGTAAGTTTTAATATAAAATTATCCATGTACTCAAGCCCAACGGCTTGCAAATTATAAACCCCCGGTCCCGGGTCAAAATCTACCGTTCCATAAAAATAACCCGTAACATACACATTGTTTAAGGCATCTAAAGCTATCCCTAAACTAATATCATGTTCATAATAGCTGCCCACCTGTTTGGCCCATAAAAATTTTCCATTGGCATCAAATTTTGAAATAAAAATATCTCGTTCCTTTGATAGCGATGATAAAACCGTTACCCCCGGCCCGGGGTCAAAATCAGTAGTACTACCGCTAAAAGAACCGGTTGTATATACATTGCCCGAAGCATCTACTGCAATGGAATGGCCTGCACTAAACCCATCAGTTTCAACCGAAGCAGCCCATTTAAAACCTGGTGTTTGGGCAAAAACCAGGGAGAATAAAAAAATGAAGTTGGCTAATAAAATTGTTTTTTTCATGGTTTATATAGTTTGTAATATTAAGAAAGCCTTCGGTATTTGCGAAGGCTTCCTTTTTAATAATTTTTAAATTTTTTTAAATTTTCGGTAATTAATTTTTATTGCTTGGTAAAGATATACCAATATGTATCTCCGCTTAACCTCATGCTTAATTCAGTTTCCGTACAATATTTTGCATGCCATACAACCTTACCTGTGACTGACATATCAACTTCTAAGCTGTCTGAATTATTTAACCATTTCCATGTCCCTACTACTATTTGACCATCCTGAGAAGTGTACATTCCATCACTTCTGAAATAATGGTCTAAAGGGGTACCGGTAGTCGTTTTCCAATATTTATTAGTCATCAAACTTTTATTCAACGTCTTTGCAGGTTCGGGGTCGTCGGTTCCTTTGTCTTTACAGTTTACCAAATACAAGGAAAAGGCTACAAGGATAATGGTGATTAATTTTTTACTCATAATTTTATTTTTTTAATTTTTTCGGATTGTAAAACACGTTTAAAATTAGGGATAATTTTTTACCCCCCCCGTATGACACAAAAATGACATTAATTTGGGTATTAAGGAAGCCTTCACTTGAAGCTAAGTCTTCCTTTTTTCACACCAAGTCCTGTCATGCTGAGGAACGAAGCATCTCAATTCTTTGCTCTGTCATGCTGAGGCACGAAGCATCTCACCAAAAACTCAAATAATAGATGCTTCGTACCTCAGCATGACAACTCGTAAGAGGAATAACTAACCGCTGGTATTGTCTTGATGACTAAGGAAGCATCTCTACTCCAAGTCCTGTCATGCTGACAAAGGAAGCATCTCTACTCCAAGTCCTGTCATGCTGACGAAAGAAGCATCTCTACTCCGTGTTCTGTCATGCTGAGGAACGAAGCATCTCAGCAATCAATTAAATTTACTCAATCTCATCATTCAAAAACTTCCAATCAGGATTTATTTCATTTATCAAAACTTCTTTTCTTGATCTTCTCCAACCCTTAATTTCCTTTTCACGGTCAATTGCATGATTTATATGCTCGAAATGTTCATAATAAATAAGGTTGTAGCAATTGTACATTCCGGCAAATGTTTTCTTTTCAGTTTTCGAATCCTGATAATGTTCCAAAAGTCTTCTGTACAAATCGTTGGTAACCCCTATATATAAAACTGTTCTTAAGGAATTTGTTAATATGTAAACATAATAGTTATGCATCCCTATTGGTTTCATGATTTTTTATTTCAAAAATAATTTTTTTGAGAAAATTTTACGAAGATTTACTAAGTATCCTGTCATCCTGAGGCACGAAGCATCTCAGCAAAAAATAATACTACTCAGCCATTAGATGCTTCGTGCCTCAGAATGACAACTCTTAAGAGGAATCACTAACCGCTGTGGTTGTCATGTTGAGGTACGAAGCATCTCAACTCTTTGCTCTGTCATGCTGAGGCACGAAGCATCTCAACAAAAAACAATTCTACTCAGCCAATAGATGCTTCGTGCCTCAGCATGACAATCCTTAAGAGGAATGACAACTTGCAAGAGAATGACAATCTGTAAGAGGAATGATAATCTAAGCCATAATCAGAAAAATCTTTTAATTTGCTGTCTCTAAAAAAATATATGAAATACCTCCTTCTTATCCGCCATGCCAAAACCGAGCAACAGGGATACGACCATGATTTTGAAAGAGAGCTTACCAAACGGGGAACTGAAGATTGTAAACTGATGGCCGAACGACTGAAAAAAACAGGGTTTGTGCCCGACCTCATAAAAATAAGTACCGCCAAACGAACGCAGCAAACCGCCAAGCTTTTAGCCAAACACTTGGGCTGGAAAAAAGGGACTGTGGAAGGTTATGAAAAATTGTATCTGGCCACGCCTAATGCAATTTTAAACGAAATAGTAAATACC
>JBJXDS010000355.1:0-5482 GCA_046154525.1 Bacteroidia bacterium | reverse complement strand
ATAGTTGGCCGTTCTTTATCCTTGCAACAAAAAAGGGATGATAAACAAATTATTAAAAAATACCTTTTCATCATTCAATTATAAAACAAATGTTAAATTTTCATTTTGCATAGGCAAGTAATGAATTTTTAATTTTTGTAGACAATCGGCGAGGCCAGTGCAAGGTATAGAAAAATAAAAGCCCCGATTATTAAAACCGGGGCTTTTATTATTTTTATTTTTAATCTTCTTTACCCTTTTCCTTCGGGGCTGTTAAAAAACTCTTCTGCTTTTTTATTGGTGGCTTCTAATTCTCTTAGTCTTACAAAGTATTCTTTGGCTTTTGGTATATCTTTGGTTACCAATAATTGGTAGGCACCCAAAAACTCGTAGGCTTCTATAAGTGCTTTTTTATTGGCAGCGGTATCAGCAGCCATAGTTTCTATCACTTTTTCATAATAGGGCCTGGCAAGGGCTGGCTTCATATCGCTCGATTTTCCTTCCGAACTGTTAAAAAAAGCTTTCGCCTTTTTGTTGGCGGTGTCCATGGTTAGCAGTTTTGTAAAGTAATCTTTGGATTTGGCAAAATCCTTAACTTCCCTGAAATAGAAAGCACCCAGGTATTCGTAAGCCTCCATCAGGTCTTTTTTGCCACTGGCTTTTTCAAGGTTTTCTGGTTTTGCAAATAGCAATTCTACTACCTTCAGGTAATGTGGTTTGGCCAACCCAAGTTTTGAACTGGTGTCTAACTGTACATTAATTTTAGCTCTGTATTTATGGGCCAATATTAAATCGGGGCTTGCTATCGTCACCTTTTTAAAAGCGGTATCGGCCAGCACAAATTGTTTGGTTACATAATAACATAATCCTAAATAAATGTAATCGTTTACAGTAGGTTCACCGGCAGCTATTTTACGGTTATAATAAAAAATTGCGTCTTTAAATTTTTTAGTTTTATAGTAGGTTAGAGCTATATCGGCATTAAGCGATTTTTTGGTGGTATCCAATTCCAAGGCCCTTTTCAATTCTATTGTTGCCAATGAATCCTGGCCGGTTTTTGATAATAATTTTCCCAGGTTGGAATAGTCGCTGGCCAAATACTTAAAATCTTTTTTTTGCGAAGACATTTCAAAAAACTTACGAATGGCATACAAACCCTTTTGGTACCCATCAGGTGGAAACTTATCACCTACTTCGGCATAACTATAGCCGAGTAATCGGTAAAGGGTATAGCTCGAGCTATCCGATTTTTGGATTTGTGAAATTTCATTTACCGCTTCTTCAAATAATTTGTTAAGCCACAAAACCTGTGAAAAACGGTCTCGGGCTTCTTTGTCATTGTTTAGTGCCAAATATTTTTTATACGATTCCAAAGCTTTTTTATTGTAGGAGGCCATGATGTATAATTCACCCATTTCAATAAATGCAGGGGCAAAAGTGGAATCAATAAGGATGGCATTTTTATACCATTTTAAGGCCTCATTCGGGTTTTTGGCCCGGTAATACAATTTTCCAACTCTCAATATGGGCCTGGCACTTGTGGGGTCTAAGGCAGCTGCTTCGTTATATTTTTTAACCGGACCTGTTCCGTCCATTTGGTCGTATTCCAGCATGGCATCTCCCAATTGAATATGCACTTCAGGGTTTTTAGGTTCCAGTTTTAAGGCTTTAGCCAAAAGCTCGTTGGCTGTTTTTAAATTTTTAAAATCAGCATTAATATAAGCTTCCGCAATCTTTATCATAACCGTTGCATTTTTATTTTTGGTCATGGTTAAAGCCTGATTAAAATAGGCATCGGCCTCGTTTATGTATTTGTTATACCAGGCCACTTTACCCAGTCCTACAAAGTTTAATGGATTTAAAGGTTCCACTTCCGAACCTTTTTTATACATCTGTTTGGCTGAATCTTTCAGTATTTTGGCAAAACTGGTATCCCTTATTACAAGGCTTTGGTTAAAATAAGTTTCACCAAAGTAGTAATAAATGTTTCCATTATTGGGTTCGGCAATAACTAAATTACGGAATGAACTTTTGGCAGACTCGAACCGCTCGTTTTCTGCCATTCGCATGGTTTCTTTTAAAGATTGGGCTTGGGGCAACAGGCTTAATAAAATTAAACCTCCCAAAATAATCGCCTTTTTATTCATTTTGTTTTTCAATTTTGTTATAAATTTTTGAATACTCAATTTCATTTTTCTTTACTGCTATTCGATTCTATTCCACATTTGCATTAATTTCCCTAATGTAAGCATACACGGGAACAAGTCCTGATTTGGTTACAATAAATTGACCTTTATCTGCCTTGCACACAAAATTTACAAAACCTGTGCCAAGTCCCATTCGGGTTTGTCTATTTACCAAAAATACGCTCCTCACAAAAGGATAACTACCATCGTGAATGTAATATTGATATGGTTTATAATACAATCCACTGCTTTTATGCCCCACACCCATCACTTTCACGCTTTTCAAAAATGATTTGGCCACATTACTATAATCGTCGGTTATCCATCCGGCACTTATGATTCCTATGGCGTTTTTATTTTTTTTAACGTACTCAATCACTTCCTTATTACTGTTCACTCCAAAGCAGTTTTTTTGAAGTTCTTGACCCCCAAGCAAGGTATCTTTCATATACCTAAAATTGGCAGAATTAGGCTTATCAAAAACCACCACCACGTCTTTATCTCCATTTTTTCCTAACTGATTCCATTTGGTAATTTTGCCGGTCAATAATGACTTTAAATCTTCCACGTCAATTGAGGAGTCAGGATTATCGGGATGTATTATTAAAGCTACAGCATCGTAGGCAAACCGAATAGATTTAGGAAAGATATTCCTATTTTTAAAAATAATTAGTTCATTTTTGGTTAATTCTCTGTTAAGTACAATTACTTTACTCGAATCATTGAGCAATGCTTGAATGGCATCATTTTCATTTTTTACAAGAGAGATTATTTTGGCGCTGGGGTGTTGGTCTTCAAAAACCCGGGTCATGGTTTCAAACAAAAAAATGTAGGAATCATCCATCGATATTTTTGTTACACCCGAATCAAGCGTATCTGTATGTTCATTATCTGGCTTGCTTTTACAAGCTACCATCGCTATTATCAGAAAAATAAAAATTTCAATCTTCCAAATTTTCATAATCAAACTTTTTATTATTTTTCCAATTAAAATAAATCCTACAAACTCTTACAATACCATAAAGACATAGAATTGATCCGAATAAATATTTAGTTGAACCAATCAAGATTTTATTCTCCTTAAAATCTGTTGATAGTATAAAAATACCAATGCCTAAAAAAAGCACCCCTGCAATCAATTGTAGTATTGTTTTAAAATTAAAAAACTTTTTTAGAGTAAAACTATCGGGCATAATGCCTGAAAAAAATTAGAACAATTTAAACGTAACCGGAAGATTAAAGTAAACATGGACAGCATTACCATTTTGGCGGCCCGGTTTCCATTTAGGCATACCTTCAATTACCCTTATGGCCTCTTCTTCACACCCAAATCCAATTTTATCTTTGCTTATAACATGTGCGTTTTTTATTGAACCATCTGGTGCTACCGTAAACTTAATCCTAATTTTACCCTCCACTTGATTGTTTTTTGCGGCTTCGGGGTAATTAATGTTTTCATAAATATATTTCATCATGGCTGCTTCGCCTCCAACAAATTCAGGTGGTTCCTGTACAGCTGTAAAAATTTCGGGTGGCTTTACAGGCTCTATTGGCTTATCCCCATCCCCGTCTAAATCTACTGGTAAATCAATATCTCCGTCTCCTTTTTGAGTGGTTGTACCTGCCTGGGTTTCGTTAAGTTTTTCCTGTGGCGGTGGTATTTCATCTTCAGGTATAGGCTCATCTACCACTACTGGTGGTATAAATCTTACCATTTCCTGAACAGGTGGTGGTGGTGGTGGTGGTGGTGGCGGTGGCTCTGGTTCGTTTTCATCCACCGGAGGAGGAGTTAAGTCTAATTGGGTATTATCATTTGCTACCACGTCTTCCTTCGGTGTAAGCACAGAAACCAATTTTGGTATGGCAAATCCAACAATAAAAACAGCCACGGTAATAAGAAGTGCATTGGAATATACACGGTTATAATTTTTACGTAATTGGTAGGCACCATATTCCTTGTTTCTATCGGCAAATACCAATTCATTCCTGAAATCGGAGGTTACATTTACCCACCCACTAAATATTTTATCAAATGTACCTGACATATTTCTGCTATTTAGTTGCTTGATTTAACATAGTTACTTCACTCATCATAATATCGGTAACGGCATATTTGCCCACATTACAAATATTAAATTCATCTATCAAATCGATAAGATTTTTATACACAGCTTTATCATCTGCTTTAATTACAAAAAACGGTGCCTTATTATCACCTTTGGCTTCTACGGCCAATTTTTTATAAGTGGTATCATCTATTTCTTTACTGAGTCTTTTCTTTTTAAGGTCTAAAATTATTTTTTGAACCAAATCATTCTTATCCAAAAGAAGTTTATTTAAATCTTCACCAAATTTCACCTCTTCAAGTATAGTTGCTGGTTTACCATTTTTAGGAACTTCTTTAAACTCGCCACTATACCAAAATACCCTATTATCTTTTGTTAACAGAAAAGTATGCCCATTCACATTCATCTCCGTTTTTGGGTCATCCGGTTTTGGAGGCACCGGAAACGTAATCTCCATGGTTTTAGGCTTGCTAAATGTGGAGGTAAGTACAAAAAAAGTTAGAAGTAAAAAAGCCAAATCTACCATTGGGGTCATATCCACCCTGGTGCTTTGTTTTTTGGCCCTTACCGGGCCTTTTTTGCCGTGTCCTGGGCCTGTGCCTGCTCCTAATTCTGCCATCTCTTTAAATTATTATTCGCTTGGTCCTTTTTCAAAATTGGTCAACAAGTTGAACTTGTAAATTTTCAAATCGGTAAATGTTTTTATTACCTCTTTTACAACAATATAATTTGAATTTCCGTCCGCTTTTATGGCATATCGGAGAGGTTCAGTTTCTAAAGTTCTTCCTGCAGCCTTAGCAGCATCTTTCAAGGTATTGTATTGCACCACTCCTTCATATGCACCAAATCTAATCCAGTCACTTAATTGATTATTGGATGAATCATAAGGGATACCTGTTGAAGGGAATTTTTCGCGCTGTCCTGGTTCTGTATTTATAAATTTACCAAGATTTTGCATAGAAACGCCAAAACTTGTCATTTTACCAAATTCTTCAATTTCTTTGGCACTAAATTTAATTTTATACTTTGCAGACATTCTTTCTATTGTTCTTTTTCTTACATCAAAACCCGAAATAGTATAGAATACTTTTCCATCAGGCGAAATAGTAATTAATACTGAATTTTCAGGCATCATTTTTTCGGATGTAGAGCTTGGGGTCATCACCTGAACCGGCTCCGGGTTTCGAAAAGACGCCGTTAAAATAAAAAAGGTTACCAACAGGAATGCAAGATCCACCATTGGAGTCATGT
>JBJXDS010000354.1:0-3496 GCA_046154525.1 Bacteroidia bacterium | reverse complement strand
AAAACGAGTATTGGATGATTTGATTGTTACCTTAAAAAAATATCCTAAAATGGCCATTGAACTGGGAACACATACCGACTGTAGGAATACATTTGAATACAACAGGGCTTTATCGCAAAGAAGAGCTGATTCGGCTGTAGCCTATATTATGAAAGGTGGAATTAATCCATTTAGGCTAGCGGCCATGGGATATGGTGAATCGCAATTAGTAAACCAGTGTGAATGTGAAGGAGCCAAAGTGGTACCTTGCTCATCAGATGAGCATCAACAAAATCGTAGAGCAGTAGTAAAAGTATTAAATTGTAATTTTCAATGGAATAAAGAAGCCATTAAAGTTTTCAATGACTCTGCTTTAAAAGGAGGTCCGGTTTCAAGTCCGTTTTTAGAACAGGAAAAGAAAAAATATATTGAAGATAAAAAGAACCTGCCAAAAGACGCTCAAAAACCAGAAGATGTTGCAAAGCAGGAGAAAGATGCATTGAATGAGCAGTACGATATAATTCCTATAACCATTTCTCGTGAAAAATATAACGTATCTGGCAAAGTAGGGAAAAAAGTAGTGAAGTTTGAATATGATCCAGAGGAATCAAGCACCATAATTCCTGAAGCAATTGTGGTTCAATTATTAACAGCCAAGGTTATAACCCTTGCCGATTTTGCCGAAGGAAATAAAACTTATATACTGCCTGATGGGACTAAAATAAAAAGCAAATCGTTTGACGTAAAAGAAATATCATTTGGTGATATTAAAATTACCAATGTAAGATGTGTAGTAGGAACCGGCGATTTGAAAAAAGCTATTTTAGGCTATGGTTTATTTGAAAACTATACATCTGTAAAAGTAGAAGGTACTAACATTTTGTTAGAGAAAAAACCTAAATAGACGTTTTAATAATATTAATATTTTATGAAAAACCCGTTTTGGTAACATCAAAACGGGTTTTCTATTTAAAACCATAAATGTAGGATGTTACAATTGAATCTTTGGGGGTTAGAGGGCTTTGAATTACCTTTGCATACCAAATGTCTAACCGTTACCTGCAGCGCGGTGTTTCATCGCAAAAAGAAGATGTTCATAATGCCATAAAAAATCTTGATAAAGGTTTGTTTCCTAATGCCTTTTGTAAACTAACGCCCGATTATCTGGGAAATGACTCTGATTGGTGTAATATTATGCACGCTGATGGGGCTGGTACAAAAACAAGCCTGGCTTACCTGTATTGGAAAGAAACCGGAGACATTAGCGTATGGAAAGGTATCGCTCAGGATGCCCTGGTTATGAACCTTGACGATATGTTATGTGTAGGAGCAACCGATAATTTTTTATTATCAAGTACCATAGGTCGAAATAAATTTAAAATACCAGGGGAGGTAGTGGCAGAAATAATAAATGGCACGGAAGCTTTTTGCCAATCAATGAAGGAATTTGGTATAAATATTAATAATATGGGAGGCGAAACTGCGGATGTTGGGGATTTGGTAAGAACAATTATTGTTGATTCCACATTTACGGCCCGAATGAGGCGTGATGAGGTAATTGAAAATAACATTCAACCCGGGAATGTAATAGTAGGATTGGCCTCCTATGGTAAATCATCTTATGAAACAGAATATAATGCGGGAATGGGCAGCAATGGACTTACCTCGGCAAGGCATGATATGCTAAACCAAACTTATAAAACAAAATACCCAGAGAGCTATGATTCATTAGCTAACGATAACTATTTTTATACAGGCAATTTTAAACTTACTGACCCGTTAGTAGAGACCGACATGTCAATTGGCAAAGCCATATTATCACCAACCCGAACGTATGCTCCTTTGCTTAAGGAAATTATAAAAAGCCATCGTAAACAAATTAACGGAATAATTCATTGTACTGGCGGCGGTCAAACCAAAGTAATGAAATTTGTAGACCACCTGGAAGTGATTAAAGATACGCTTCTCCCTGTTCCCAATCTTTTTAAAACCATTCAAGAAACATCAAAAACCTCAGACAAAGAAATGTTTGAAGTTTTTAATATGGGACATCGGATGGAAATATATACGGATGGTAAAACTGCTGAAAAAATAATAACAATGGCCAACTCTTTTGGGATTGAAAGTCAGATAATTGGCCATTGTAAACCTTCCGTTACTAAAGTATTAAAAATATTTTACAATAAGGAGACATTGATTTGGAATTATTAATAAAATAACTATACTTTTGAATTCTAAAAAATAAATCAAAAAATTGATATGAAAAAATTACTAGTATTAGCAACTGTAGTTAGTTTAGCTTTCTTTTCTTGTAAAGATAAGGGAGAAGATCCTGATAACGGAAACGGTGGAACTGCGCCACTAACCTACACTCAAAAAGTTTTGGTAGAGTACACAACCTGTGCCGGATGCCCATATTGCCCAGATGCGAAAGTGTATACCGACAAATTAGCCACAAAATATGGTGCAGATGCAGTTTATCCTGTAGCTATGCACGACCTTAACCAAGGAGCCGATATGATGGCTAATGATGAGAGTAAAGCATTTTCGTCTATTTATTATGCAGGTAACCCAACTGGTATGGTTAACCGTTTAGGTGGAAAATCTGAAAACCGTGGAAACTGGGATGGAAGAGCAAAGCTTGTTATTGATGATGATGCTGCAAAATGTGGACTTGCCATTAATTGTGCATCTACCGGAGTTAATAAATTCAAAGTTACTTTGAAGGTAGGTGTTGGTGCGGCAGATTTGCCAGCTGGCAAATACTACGTTATAGGTTATTTGGTTAACAAAGAAATGAGTGGTGTTGGTTCAGGATGGAATCAAGCCAATGGTTATAACACAACTGCTGGTCATCCAATGTATGGAAAAGGTAGCCCTGTGGTAGGTTATATTCATCACAATGTATTTGTAAAGTCATTAGGTGGAATAAGTGGAACTTTAATAGATGCAGCCAATATGAAAGCTGGTTCATTAAGCGAGTATAATTATGATGTTGACATGTCAGGTGCTGATATCAGCAAAATGGATGTAGTAGCTTTTGTATATTTCAAAAGTGTTAGTGCTCCATATGTTGAAAACGTTCAACGTATTAAATTAGGAGAAAATAAAGCTTTCGATTAATTTTTTAGAAAACTTTATATTTTTAAAAACCCACTCTGAAAGGAGTGGGTTTTTTGTTTTTATACTTTACCACATACTAAACTCTGTCATAAAACTGTTATAAATTGTACACCTAACCACTAAGCCAATGGTACGTTTGTCGTTTGTACTTTTTTTTCTTTTGTCCGATCTTACTTTATCTGCCCAGGCTGATAAGGATTCAATACAAAAAATTCTAACCGGTACAGAGGCTCAAATTAAATACTATTCTAAAAATCATAGTCTATTTACAACGGCGGCTATGAATTCAATTACCTATCATCTTGAAATTTTGAAATCGGTATCTGCTTATAAATACGAGGCAAAAAGCTATTATAGGAAAGTGAAGCATTTGGATAGTTGTTTTACGGTATTA
>JBJXDS010000353.1:0-5996 GCA_046154525.1 Bacteroidia bacterium | reverse complement strand
GGTTTCAACCCATTTAGCCCATTTTTCTAATTTCCTTTCATTTAATTTCAGTTTGCGTTTTAAAATATCCAAACCCCGTTTCAGATAATTATTTTTACATGTGTTAAAATATTTACCTAAAACCAAATGCCTTTCCGAAGGGATTAAACCTTGATAATATGGGGCAATTTCAGAACTGTTAATCAAGAAGAATTCGATTTTATCTTTGTCAATAAACTTTATAATATTGCCAACAACACTTTCCACACCAGCCTTGCCGGGAGATACTAAAAGAATGGCAACTTTTATTTTTGTCATAATAACCGGTTGCAAATTTACTTCCAATATTTCTGGATTTTACAAATTACCTTTGCCTTAATGCCAAACCAACTCACCTCCCAAACTTTAGATATAGCCAAACAAGCAGGGCATTATTTATTAAACGAATTTAAAACCTTTGACCAAAAGGCCATTGAGATAAAATCACTGAACCAATTGGTGAGCTATGTGGACATAACGTGTGAAAAAATGCTGGTACAAGGATTAGGCAAATTAGTGCCTGAAGCCGGATTTATAACCGAAGAAAATACCATCTCAAAATATTCGGAAAAACTGAACTGGATTATTGACCCTCTGGATGGTACCACTAATTTTATGCATGGTATCCCTGTTTTTGCAGTGAGTATTGCTTTGCAAAAAGGAGATGAAACGTTGCTTGGGGTAGTATATGACGTGTGCAACGATCAATTGTTTTATGCCGATAACACTGGCGCTTTTTGCAACGGCAACCCCATAAAAGTTTCAGAAAACATAAACTTAAATACCAGCTTGTTGGCAACGGGGTTTCCCTATTATGATTTTGACGGGATGGAAAATTATATGAACGTGTTGAAGGAATTAATGCAACACACGCATGGATTAAGAAGGCTTGGAAGTGCAGCCATTGATTTGGCCTATGTGGCTTGCGGAAAATTTGAATGTTTTTTCGAATATGGGTTAAGTCCCTGGGATGTGGCAGGTGGTGCGTTTATTATAAAACAAGCTGGGGGAAGGGTTACAGATTTTAAAGGTGGCAACGATTATATTTTTGGAAAAACCATTGTAGCAGCTAGTAATAATTTGTATGAGCCATTTTATGCCATCATCCACAATAATTTTAATCCCAAAAAATGAAACGCTGTTTAGGATTATTTTTTCTATTAAGTTCTTGTTTAATTATCAATGCCCAACCGAACTTTAAAATTACCCGGGTAAATGAATTTTATTCATTCGTAAAGGTAGTCGTTAATGAAAATAGTTTAATTAATTTATTTGAAAACATTCGTTACACATCATTAAAAATTATAGTTCAACAACCTTCCAATGATTCCATCCAAATCGGTTTCAAAAAACCGGATGGTTCACTAAATTATTTAACAACCCACATTTCGGATTTTTCTGATGAGGGTTTGGAAGGAACTTATTCAACCCAGCTTAAAATTTTTGAATCTGCACAAACACGGTTAAATATTGATTTTAAAAAATTTAAAGGACAAGTAAAAATCATTCTTATTTATGCTCCCGAATTAAAAAATCCTGTTGTCACAAATCTTTTTAAAACCACTGACCCATGCGATAAACCTCAGATGATTAGTTACACCTTTTGGCGGGAAGGATTGCCAAATCCCAAACCACCAAGGGAGCAAACTAAGGTTGAACATTTGGTAGTGCATCACTCAGCAGGAAGTAATTCTGATACCAATTATATTAATACAGTTCGCAACATTTATTTGCTCCACACCCAAACCAATGGCTGGGATGATATTGGATATAATTTTTTAGTAGCCCCCAACGGAATAATTTTTAAAGGCCGCGACCCACAAGGAGTGGCCGATGAAGACAATATCCTTGGGGCACATTTTTGTGGTAAAAATTCTAGTACCATGGGCGTGTGCATGATGGGTGATTTTATGAAACAACGGCCAACCCTTCAAGCTATTTTTTCTTTAAAATATTTGCTGGCTTGGAAACTAAAAAAAGACGGGATTAATGCTTTTGGGCAAACCAAACATCCGCAGCCAAATGGAAGTTTATTAAACAATTTATGCGGACATCGTGATGGTTGCAATACCGATTGTCCTGGCGATTCGCTATATGCTTTACTTCCAAAAATAAAAGCCGAAGCCGCTAGGATTGCTGATAGTTGTAGCTTAATTTTAAGCAATAACACCATCAATTTTCAAAAGCAAATAACCCTTTTTCCTAATCCAGGTTCGGGCACAATTACCATTAGCAGTGAATTTAAATTTAATTCAGCTACCATATTAATCTATAGTTTGGCTGGAAACCTAATATACCAAAATTCTTTTGATGCAGGAATACCCTTTGATTTGACTTTACCAGAAGGTTTATATTTTTATAAAATTAATTATTTAAAAAATAATTTTCACAAAGGAATTTTAGTTATCCAAAACTAAAAATTTGCTCATCCTTTCGTATTGCTTACTTTTGCGCACATCCTATGTGGGAAAAGATTGCCAATATATTACTTCGTAACCGGCTGTGGCTAATTATAATTTTAATCGCCTCCACCGTTTATATGGCGTTTGAATCTACCAATAGCAAATTAGCCTATGATAACCCAAAATTTATACCAGATGATGATTCTGATTTAGTTGTTTACAAAGAATTTAAAAAGGTTTTTGGGGATGATGGAAGTGTAATGGTAATTGGTATTAGAGACCCTAAAATTAAAAATTTAACATTTTTTAATGATTGGTATGACCTCACGGAGCAAATGGAAAAAAGGAAGGGTATCAAACGCATCCTGTCCATTGCCAATTTACAGGAACTTGTGGTTATTGATTCCACCTATACCCTTGGTCAATCCAGAGTATTTAATCATCGCCCTGTAAGCCAGGCAGATCTTGACTCGCAACTGGCCAAAATGCATACCCTCAAGTTTTATGAAGGATTGATTTATGATAAAAGTGGTGACCTCACGATCATGGCCATCACCATGGAATCAAAACTTTTGGACAGCCGGGAGAGAATTGACTTTGTAAAAAAAATTGAAACGGAGGTAAGGGAACTATGCCTTAAGCACAAGGTAGAACCTCATTTTTCGGGCTTACCCTTCATAAGGACAGAATATTCAAACAAAGTAAAGCATGAAATAATTCTTTTCACGGCCCTTTCGTTTCTGATTACTTCTTTAATTATGCTGTTTTTCTTCAAGTCGCTTTATACGCTAATTTTTGCCCAGCTTGTGGTAATAATGGGTGTTATCTGGACGTTGGGGATTAATGCCATTTACGGGTTTAAAATTTCAGTTTTCACAGGGTTAATGCCTCCTTTGATGGTGGTAATAGGTATCACCAACTGCATTTATTTACTCAATAAGTATCACGACGAGTTTAGAAAACACCGCAATAAGATGAAAGCCCTCCATCGGGTTATTTCAAAAGTAGGGGCTGCGGTATTTTTTATAAACCTAACTACTGCTTTTGGTTTTGGCGTATTTTATTTTTCCGGCAGTTCTTCCCTTCGTGAGTTTGGTTTGGTTTCGTTTTGGGCCATCATGGCTGTATATGTTATTTCGATGGTATTAATACCCATCATTTTCAGTTATCTGCCCCCCCCATCACATAAACAAACCAAACACCTTGACCGTAAGTTTTTGCAGGTAATCGTTGACTGGCTGGTAAACTTAATTACCCTTAGGAGAAAGCTCGTATATGCTGTTACTATTATTGTTTCCATTATTTCAATAATCGGATTGTTTTTTATTACATCGGTGGGTTACATGGTAGATGATATTTCGGAAAAAGACCCGTTATATATTGATTTAAAGTTTTTTGAAAAAAACATAAAAGGTGTAATGCCTTTTGAAATAGTTGTGGACTCGAAAACCAATGGGGGGATTAAAAAATTAAGGACCCTTTACAGGATTGATAAACTGGAACATGATGTTGGGTTAATGCCCGAGTTTTCAAAATCGGTATCACTTGCCAAAATGATGCGGTTCGCCAATCAGGCAAAAAATGAGGGAGACTCGCTTTTTTATGTTATTCCCGGGGTGATGGATTTAAATACCCTTTTGGGGATGATGCCGGTGGCAAAAAACAACTCCAACATGTTGCATAATTTGGTGGATAGCACTTACCGCAGAGCCCGAATAAGTTTTCAAATGGCCGATGTTGGATCTAAACGAATTCAGGAAATTAAGGATTCTGTGAGAAAAAAGGCCAATGAAATTTTTCCTCCTTCCGATTTTAAAATATCATTAACAGGAAATAGTGTTATTTTTTTAGAAGGCAACCGCTACCTCTTTGATAATCTTTTTTTAAGTGTAATTTATGCTTTGCTGGCCAATTCATTAATCATGGCTTTTATATTTTTTAACTGGCGCATGATCATAATTTCGTTTATTCCCAACATTATCCCCCTCATTATGACCATTGCCATTATGGGGTATTGCGGCATTGATTTTAAGCCAAGCAGTATTATTGTTTTTTCAATTGCTTATGGAATTGCGGTTGATTATAGCATACATTTCCTGGCCAAGTACAGGCAGGAACTAAAAAAACATAAATACAATATTCCCAAAGCGGTATCAAGTGCCTTGCACGAATCGGGTGTAAGCATGATATATTCAGCCGTGGTATTGTTTTTTGGATTTTTAATCTTTGCCTTTTCTACCTTTGGGGGAACTATAATGCTTGGCATTCTTACAAGTATTAATCTTGTTTTGGCTTTGTTATCCAATCTTATTTTACTACCATCCTTGCTCCACAGTTATGATGTGGCCAAAGCTAAAAAGAATGAGGGAAGCGGGCTGGTGGATTTAGATAGTTTTGAATAAGAGTTTGATCAGGAAATTTAAAGATTTGGAAATTTGAAAATGCTATTTTAAAATTAATTTTTCGCCACTATACCAAATCACGTTACCTCTTTTATTGAGCAATGCTTTTTCATAGTGTTCTAAAGTTCCTTTTTTATAACTGTGCTTATCGGCATACAAAACTCGGGCATAGCCCCATTTATCAAAATTCTCAGCACCTATAAATTGAGGCTTAATAACCCAATCGCCTTTCTTATTAATGAACCCCCAAAGATTTTTATCATCACAAACGGCCGCCATACCATTCTCAAAATTTAATACCTGGGTATACTTTATTGGCACTACCACCAAATCATTTTTATCAATAAACCCATATTTACCATTCACCATCACCCAGGCCAATCCTTCCTTAAACCCTCCTGTAGCTTCATAGTTTGGGCTTATTATTAATTTGCCTTTGGCATCGGCATAGCCCCATTTTTTATACATTTTTATGGCTACCAAATCTTCGTTAAAAAAAGAAACAGCCTCATAAATACATGTAGTAACGGGCTGCCCCTTTTTATTTATAAAACCATATTTATCTTTTGTGGTTGAATAGGCCGCAAACCCATTATGAAAATCGCCAAAGTAATTTTCGTTGGGTAGTTCAAGCACCGACCATCGTGTGGTATCAATGTATGCCGTGTATCCATTCATCCGTTTACATTTTGCCATCCCATCACTAAATGGGTCTACCGATTCATAATCTACCGACAGCTCCTTTAATAGCCCATATTTGGAAATAATAAACCATTTTGCACCCCATTTTGCTACGGCCCAATTATTTGCCATAAGCGAACTGGTATTGTTTTCAAACACTTTTTCATTTATTAATACGCCTTGAGTATTTATGTATTGACAATGATACTCTGGCTCCTCATCTTCATTACTTATTCTGGTTGGCATTGCCGATACCACCACCTTAGCCACCCCGCAATTAAAAATAAAAGATTCTAGAAACGCTCCTTTGATTAAGGTATCGCCTTTGGCATTAAGGCATCCCCAGGCCTCTGGTTGCCAATCCTGTTTTTTAAAATTTATACAAATTAATCCTTCCGAAAATTTATCAGCAATTTTTAATTTAGCATGCTTGCCTATAGGTAGTTCATTTCCAAACGTATCAATGAAAAAACAGGTTTTGCTTTCAGGAGAT
>JBJXDS010000352.1:0-2822 GCA_046154525.1 Bacteroidia bacterium | reverse complement strand
TGAATGTTCATATAATTTTTAATTTTTATTTAATGATAACTGCTTTGCATAAGGTATGCCAAGGAGGTTTTAAAAATATGGAAAGTCAAAATGTCATAAAAATGGCAGAGGTTGAGAAACCGTTATTAAACCCATTCCGCTTTTTTAAAAAATGACGTTTACCTTTCGTTTATCTTCAGTATTATCTTTGGGTAGAAATGAACCATTTTTCAACCGAATTTATTTTTCAAAGTTTTTTTATGGAAATTTTGTTTCTCTGGCATCATTTAATAAAACTATCAAAATTTAAAATCACATAACCATGAAATATCTAATTATTTTTTTTCTTTCTTTTTGGGGACTATTTAGTAAAAGTCCAGAACCAAAAATTATTTTTACTGGCACGGTTAAAGACAGTACCAACAATGCTGTAATAGAATTATGCCAGGTAAAAATCAAATATCTGAAATCCGGTTTCACCTTTGAAACAATGACTGATTATAATGGGAGGTACTCGTTAAATATTGTTCCAGGAACATTTACAGTTGATTATAGTTTTCTTGGCTATTCCTCTTTCAAAAAATCGTACAAGGTTTATACAAAAAGTGATACCATTATTGAAGCTGAAGTTTTGTTAAAAAACAAGTCTGCTTCTTTAGAAGAAATAACTGTTTTAACTTTCAAAAAAGAATTAGTAGAAGCCGATGCATCCAAAAGTACAGTCTCAGGTAAAGAAATTTTAAAAATGCCAAAAAGAGGACTTAAAGGAGTTGCATCTACATCGGCTGGAGTAAGCACCTCATCAGGAAAGGGTACTTCTTTTTTGGGCAGCCGTACAGATGGCACACGGGTATTTATTGAAGGAACACATGTACTTTCATCAGATGGTGGTTCAAGTGAAGGAATTTCAGGCGACAGGGTAACGTATAATTCTAGGGGCATTAACAGCGATATAAAAGCTGGTACATTAACCGCAGGTGAAATAAATGATTTTAGTAAATGGAGCCTTTGGGAAGATTTGAGCAAAGGCGAATTGGGTTCTTTTGTTAACTATTGGGGTATTGCACCAAAACACCGGTTTAGCGTTCAGGTTACCAATGAAAATAAATTTCCACTCACGGATATTATAGTTGTATTAAAAGACCCATCCGGAAAAGCCATTTGGCAAAGCCATACCGATAACACCGGCAAAGCCGAATTATGGGCCAATTTGTATGATTCCTCCGATTTGAAAAAAGGTAAATACAGCATTGAAGGTACTTACAATGGAAAAACATTTACCATAAAAGATGCCGCCTCATTTAGTATTTCTTTGAATAAGCTTGTAATTCCATCGGTTTGCTCTCAGCCATTAAATATGGACATCGTTTTTGCTGTAGATGCAACGGGTTCTATGGGTGATGAAATAAGTTATCTGCAAGCTGAATTGTATGATGTGATAGAAAAAGTAAAACAGGGAAATCCTGGATTGAATTTGAATATGGGAAGTGTTTTCTACAGAGATAAGGAAGATTTATATTTAACGGTGCAACAAAACCTGACTTCTGATATTAATACTGTAATGGATTTTATGAAAGCCCAAAGTGCGGATGGGGGAGGTGATGAACCCGAAGGAGTGGATGCCGCCATGGAAGTGGCCATTGGTAAATTTAAATGGAGAAGTGAAGCTCGGGCAAGGGTTATGTTTTTGGTATTGGATGCCTCGCCTCACCACGACGAAGAAACCATGGACAAACTAAAAAAATACACCAAAATGGCTGCTGAAAAAGGGATACGGATAGTTCCGATTGTATGCAGTGGTATTGATAAAGCGAGTGAATATTTGATGCGGAGCATTGCTTTGGCTACCAATGGCAACTATATTTTTCTAACAGACCATAGCGGTATCGGAGATGGTCATATAACACCAAGCACCGATAAATTTGATGTTGAAACCCTCAATGTTCTTTTGATCCGTTTGCTTCAACAATATATTTTTATGCCTGAGTGCAATCGAACCGTTAATACCAATAGAATTGATTCTTTGCAACACAACCAACCCGATAGCACCAGTGCAGATTCATCTTTTGTTCAAAACCCAAATTCTAATAAAGATTCAACAAGCACGGTTAATAATAAACCCGATGATTGGTTTTTAAAATACTATCCAAACCCATGCCGTGGAATATTGAAAGTAGAAGTAAATGCTAATATTTCGGAGCTTTATATTGCCGATATCAATGGGAAATTACTTATGAAAATACCTTTGGCCAGCGATGAACATTACAAAGAAATTGATATGACCGCTTATCCTGCCGGAGTTTATTTCCTAAGATATTGCGTAGATGGAAAATGCAAATCGGGGAAATTTGTTTTGGTGCATTGATTTTCAATATTAACCTTTATAGGGTTTAAAACCCTATAAAGGTTTTAAATTTCTTTGTCGAAGAACCTCATAAATCACAATCCCCGCCGAATTAGCCACATTCATGGAATCTACTTTGCCAAATTGAGGAATAATAATATTTTTAAAACCACTGTTTAACCAAAGGTCTTTTATACCGTAAGCTTCGGAACCAACAACAATGGCTGTGGATTTGGTGAAATCTTCCAACGTATAATTTTTAGCGGATTCAAGATAGGTGACAAAGGTATTTATGGAATTATTTTTAAGCCAGTCAATACATTCTTCGGCAGTAGTTACAATTGTTTTTTTTGTGAATACTGCTCCCAGACTTGCCCGGATACAATTGGGATTATAAACATCGGTTTGAGGGTCGCAAACTATGATGGCATCTACTCCGGCGGCATCACAGGTTCGCAGCATGGCACCCAAATTTCCTGGTTTTTCTACCGAATCAATG
>JBJXDS010000351.1:0-10313 GCA_046154525.1 Bacteroidia bacterium | reverse complement strand
AGTAAAGCAGCTTTGACCGACCGGGGTGAATCGCTTAAAAAACAAGAAGAAAAAATAAAACAACAAAAAGAAGAAACGCAACTGATTAAAAAGGAAATTGATGCCCTTGCCAAAGACAACATCACCAACAAAGAACTAATTGAAAAAAAACAACTTGAATTGTTAGAAAAACAAAATGTTTTAAATGAAACATCGATTCAGTTGAATAAGATGACAGAAGAGGCGGAGAGGCTGGAGATTAGAAACAAGCTGCTTGAAAAAGATAAAAAAATAAAGGAATTGGAAGTTATCCGTCAAAGGCTTCAAAAATATTTTATTCTTTCACTGCTGGCCGTTTTCCTTTTTATAGCCATAGTGTTATTTAAGCAATTTAAAAGCAAACAACGCACTGCCATAGAGCTAGCTGAAAAAAATGAAATTATAACCAACGAAAAAAAGCGTTCGGATGAATTGCTGCTTAATATTTTGCCATTAGAAACTGCAAATGAATTAAAAATAAACGGAAAAGCTACGGCCCGCGAATATGAAATGGTCACGGTGATGTTTACCGATTTTAAGGATTTTACAACGATGAGTGAAAAAATGTCGCCAATTGATTTGGTAGGTGAAATAGACACCTGCTATTGTGCCTTTGATAACATTATTGAAAAGCACGGAATTGAAAAAATAAAAACAATTGGGGATGCCTACTTATGTGCCTATGGAATAGCACAAAATATCCCTAAGGGTCACGTTCATAATCCATCTCCCGTTATTGATGCTGCTTTTGAGATAGTGGAGTTTATGCAGGAAATGGTTAAAAAAAGAGCTTTGGAAGGAAACTCTTACTTTAGAATAAGGGTGGGAATTCATAGTGGCCCATTGGTGGCGGGAGTTGTAGGGCGTAAAAAATTTGCCTACGATATTTGGGGAGATACTGTAAATACTGCAGCCCGGATGGAACAACATGGCGAACCCGATAAAATTAATGTATCTGCCATCACCTATAAAATGGTAGAATCAAAATACGACTTTACCCATAGGGGCAAAATAGAGGCAAAAAATAAAGGTAATATTGATATGTACTTTGCAGACTCAAAAAAAAGTTAAGATATTTGAAAACTAAAAAATCATAAACTAGCTGTACAAAATACCGCAAATAATTACAAAAGACCTGTTTAACATAAATAAACTATGCAACAAGAATATCCTTGGCTAAAAAGCTATCCAAAATCGGTACCCCATACCATTGATGAAAATAAATACGCCTCTTTAGTCGACATATTAAACCGGGCAGTAATTGATTATGGCTCTTTGCCTGCCGTTGAAAATATGGGTAAATCTATCACCTATAACCAACTGGATGATTATTCCAATGCATTTGCCTGGTGGCTTCAAAATAAAACAAATTTAAAAACGGGAGATAGGGTGGCTATCCAACTACCTAATGTTATCCAATTTCCGATAGCAGTTTTTGGTATTTTAAAAGCTGGAATGATTGTAGTAAATGTAAATCCGCTCTACACTTCGGATGAAATGAAACATCAATTTAAGGATTTGGATGTAAAAGCGCTGTTAATTCTTGAAAACTTCGCTTCCAATCTTCAAAAAATACAAAATGAGATACCAGTAGAAACAGTTATTTTGGCCTCCCTTGGTGATATGCTGGGAACTGTAAAAGGGACCATAGTAAACTTTGTGGTTCGTAAAATTAAAAAACTGGTTCCCCCCTACTCTTTGCCTTCGGCCGTTCCTTTTTGCAATACTATTAACACTAAAAATAAACCATCGGTTATCAACTACAAATTATCGGATGTTGCTTTTTTGCAATACACCGGTGGAACTACCGGAGTACCAAAAGGTGTAACACTTACACATGGAAACATATGTGCTAATATGGCCCAGGTAGATGCGTGGGTAGGCTCGTTATTTACCTCCGGTAAAGAGGTCTTTATTACCGCTTTGCCTATGTACCACATTTTTTCATTAACCGCCAATTGTATTTTAAGCATTCATTTAGGGGCCAAAAATAAGTTAATAACCAACCCTCGCGATATGAAATCATATTTAAAGGAATTGAGGAAAGAAAAGTTTTCATTTATAACGGGCGTAAACACACTCTTTAATTTAATGATGAACCATCCCGATTTTAAAACCGTTGATTTTAGCGGTTTAAAATTGGCCCTGGCCGGTGGTATGGCCTTACAAGATGTGGTGGCTAAGCGCTGGGAAGATATGACTGGCAAACCCATAGTAGAAGCCTATGGCTTATCTGAAACCTCCCCAGGGGCAAGTGTTAATCCAGTGGATGGTACCCACCGGATTGGAACTATTGGATTGCCATTATCATCCACCATTTTTAAATTTTTTGATGATGATGGAAAAGAAGTTCCATATGGACAAGCAGGTGAAATAGGGATAAAAGGCCCGCAAGTAATGCCTGGATATTGGGAAAGGCCTGATGAAACAGCCAAAGTTTTTAATGGCGAATTTTTCTTAACAGGCGATATCGGTATTATGGATGAGGATGGCTTTACACGCATAATCGATCGTAAAAAGGAAATGGTGGTAGTGTCGGGCTTTAATGTGTTCCCAAATGAAATAGAAAAAGTAATATCCGAACACCCAGGAGTATTAGAAATTGGGGTTAGAGGGGTTCCAGACGAAAAAACTACGGAAGCTGTAAGTGCTTTTATTGTTAAGAGAGACCAACATTTAACTGAGGAATCCATACGTGAATTTTGTAAGGATAAATTAACGGCTTACAAAGTGCCAAAACATATTCAGTTTAGGGACGAGTTGCCAAAAAGCAATGTTGGAAAGATTCTGAGACGATTATTAGAATAAACCTCCAAAAAAATATTTCGGCACGGGTGCGGCTGGGTTTCAACAATTGATAATCTACATGACCTTGGAAATAAATATAAATTACATGTAAAAAGAGGGCTCAGCAAATTTTCCATTTTATTTTGCCGTTGAGATATTCTCCTGATAATTTTGTAGTTAGTTTTGTTAGAGCCCCTTTTTTGTTGCTTTTTTATGCAATAAAAAAAGTAAAATAAGAAAAAAAACATCTCACCACTATGAAATATGGTTCAAGTTATATTTGTAACTTAATTACAAAATTGTAATTTTAGGCGTAACAAAATTTAGGGAACAAATTGGTTAGTCGAAAAAAAAATAAAATTATTGTTTGGTTTTTTGTAGCCATTGCATTGGTGGTTATGGTTTTTGTGGCCCAAAAACTTTATAACCGATACATTTATGCCCACAGCGATGCCAGCCTTACTGCTGTAGAAAGAACCTGGCTCAACTATGCGGAGGAAGTAAAAAAAGTAAGTGAGGAATTAAACGTTTCTCCCGAATACTTATTGGCACTAATTGCTTTAGAATGTACTGGTGTAAAAGACGCACCCAGCCGTTTTGAACCTCACATTTTTGTAAAACTACAGGCCGTAAGAGATGGGGAAAAACCGAATTTTGAAAGTGTAACAACGGCCGATATAGCTAACAGTTCAGATGAAGCTCTTAAAAATCTGGCATCCTCCTGGGGGCCGTTTCAGTTGATGGGCTACCAATGTCTGTATTTAGATATAAAATTGAAAGCTTTAAGGGGCAGCAAAGCCGTTTATCACGGCACCCAATGGATTAAAAACGCCTATGGAAAATACTTGGATAAAAAAAAATATAAAGATGCTTTTCATTTACACAATACCGGTAAGCCCTATCCCAGATTAGGCCCTCCACGAACACACAGCCGTAAGTATGTGCCACGGGGACTAAAATTTATGAAAGAGTTTAAGGCTTTATTGGATAAAGAAATTACCAAACAAATAACTAACGAATAAATTCCTTGTATTCCGGTTTTCGTTCCACATAACTTGCCATATAGGGGCAATACAACTTCATTTTTAAATTATTATCCCTCACATACTCCAAAGCAACCTTAGCCATTTTTCCCGCTATACCTCTTCCCTGCCCGGCTTCAGGCACAAAGGTGTGCATAAACACAATATCACCCTTATGCCAGCGGTATTCTATAATGGCAAAATCCTCGTCTATTTTTAACTCAAACCGCAGTTTTTCGGTGTTGTTTATTACTTCTAATGCTTCTTCCATTTTTTATAGAACTACCAACCTGTAATTATAAAATTCCTCTCCCCTCTTTATACTCATAAAATATGTTCCGCTTCCAAAGTTATTTAAATCAATTATGGTATTTGATTTTTCATTTTTAAAATCTACTAATTCATGACCTAAAATATCAATAACTTTAATATGTGAGTTGGCGGGCAATCCTTCTATAAAAAACACCCCGTTATTGGATGGATTAGGGAATATTGAAATAGTGGATTTAAATGTAAGTTTAATCCCCACTTTTTTAAACTGAAACGTATCGGAAGTATTGCTACAATTGGAATCGTTGGTAACTCTTACAAGGTAAAGTCCATCAACGGTAGGGTTATAATTTTGTTGTTCAGCCCCCACTATTTCACCATTCTTGTTCATCCACTGATTGCCTTTGGTGGCACTTGATGTCAGGGTATTGCCTGTTACTGTAATTACAGGTTTTACAGGAGATGCATTTACGCGAATAAACGTGCTGGCCGAATCGCGGCACCCGAAATAGTTTACCACTTTATATTCTATTTTATGTAGTCCTTTCCCTACAATTTTGGGGCTAAATTTATCTGTGAACAATCCGCCGGCCATATACTTTCCACTATCAGCCGGCTGCCCGCCTGTAAGCTTAAAATCATGGGCATTATCACAAACGCTTGAAAACGATTTTATACTTGCTTTTGGTGATCCCGAAATATAAATTTTGGCCGAATCTTTAACCTCACACTGATGCGAATCGGTAATTGAATAGTATACCCAATGCGTTCCTTTACCCGCAAAAAGTGGATAAAACATTTGAGCAATGACAGCTCCTCCCTTAAGCACTCCGTTAGCTGGATATAAACTTACGGTAATTGGGGCATCATAATCACATGCTTTATCTTTTAATTTAACAGAAATACTATCGGGTTTATTAATACTAATGGTAAACAAATATTTGCTTTTACAAGCATTAGAGTTAGTATATATGTAAGTTATGGTATGGGTTCCTACACCAGCGGTAATAGGACTAAACGTACTGGCAGTAACTCCTTTACCCTGATAGTTTCCACCGGTTGGGGAAACATTATTTAGAGCTATTGGGGCCGAGCCAAAACAGGCATCGGGGATGGAGGTTTTAGTAAGTTTAATTGTATCTAAAAGTGTAACAACATTCGATACCTTTTGAACACAATTATTGGTATCAATAAAATTGTAAACAAGAGTATGCTTGCCTGAACCTGCCAGCTTAGGGTGAAAATAACCGTTGGATGTAACCGTTTTTCCAGAGTAATACCCACCCGATGGTGAGCCTGATGTTAACATCACACTATCGCTATTTTGGCAAGTGGTCAAGCTATAACTCCATGTAACATTGGTTTTCCGGCTACTGATGGCTAACCCTGCACTCATAAAACCGCATGACGATGCCCCGCTGCGGGTAAGTTTTACCCTGTAATTTCCATCAGCAGTAACCCACAGGGTTTTTTTCGTTTTTCCATTAATTAAATTACCATTTTTATACCATGAATAGGTAAATGAATCCTTGTCAGCTGCCATTAAAAAAAGGCTGTCACCACCACAAAACCAGTTTATCCCGGTAGGGTTTACCAATATTTTATTCGAATCTGGTTCAAACTGAGCCATAATAAATTCTTTATTCGTCTGTTTTTTTATTTCTATACTGTCACCATTGTCAAAAAACTTTGAAGCCGTATAATCCCAATTACCGGTATTACCATGTGGTTTCGAAAACATATTTACTTTGCATTTAGCTGAGGATGCTTTGGCGTAATTTTTAAAATTATAGTTAATATCAAAATTTACAGAAGAATTATCTACATAATACACCCCAAAATAATGAGAGCTATCGATGCTTCCTTTTACGTTAAAATTAGGCTGCTGACTGGTGATGCCATAATACACTACGGTATGAACACTGGCTGGTGAGTTTTTAATATTTTTAACCGAAAACACATCACCAAATTTTGTTTTTAAATCTACTATTTTACCACCGTAGGTATGGGCACTACTATCACCCAATACCGCTCCTGAGTTTACCCATTTAGGGCCATTATTCAAAGTAGCTGTATTCGCATTGGCCGATTGATCGGTTGCAGAGGTTCCTGTTGCATCATCCAATTTATAGTACCCAGCTAAATTGCTGTAATAAGGATGGGTATTTGAAACCTTTCGGCACATCCAATCGCGGATGGTTGCCTTTGTTAATGCGGTATTCCAAACCCTTACTTCATCTATTTGCCCTTTAAAATAACGGGTGCCACCTACGCTATAAGCTAGGTCACCAATTTTAGGAGCCAAACCTGTTGAAGGACTCATGGTTCCCGAATAGACAGTAGATGCTTCCAAATTCCCATTGATAAAAATCAATACTGAATCGCCATTAAATACACCTGCCACATGGTACCATATTCCTGTCTTCATAATTTGAGGGCTAAACGTTTCAACCCAAGTACCTGAAGCGTTGGCAATATTAAAACCGGCTCTGCCATTGTCGCCACATCTAAGCACATATCCTTTATTTCCTGTCGCCCATCCGTGCTTGCAAAGAATGCTGTTTCCATAATTAGTGCTGGCATAAGCATCCGCTTTTATCCAGGCTTCCACCGTTATTTTAGCCGAAGGGTTTAATGCCGAATTATCCGGAATGGCAACATAATCGTCGGTTCCATCCAATTCAATGGCAGTTAATGATCCCGGTTTTTGAGCAATAACCACAAATGATTGTGTAAAAATAAGCACGGTAACAACGAGTAAATTTTTAAGCATATTTTAAAAAAAAATTAAAAGGAGCCAAATTTAAATTAATTTGAAGGATACAATTAGAGAGAAGTAAAATATTTTTTAAAAATTATTCATACCTCTCCAATTCACGCTTTACATCTTTCGATTTTAAATCTTCACGTTTATCAAAGTTCTTCTTGCCCTTAGCTAAGGCTATTTGCACTTTGGCAAAGCCACTTTCAGAAAAGGAAAGTTCAATAGGAACCAACGTGTAACCTTTGTCTTTAAGCGTATCGCTAATTTTTTTTATTTCCTTTTTTTTTAAAAGCAAAACTCGGTCATGAATAGGCTGGTGTTGGGCCTGACCGGCATTTTTAAACTCGGAAATGTGCATGTTTTTAATAATGACTTTGCCATCGGCGACTATACAATAGGCATCGCTTATATTGGCATGTCCCGCCCGGATGGATTTCACCTCGGTACCCTTAAGAATAATGCCCGCTGTAAATTTCGTTTCAAGATGATACTCAAACGATGCCTTTTTGTTTTTTATGGAAACCGCTTTGGGTTTAGTGTCCTTCGCCACGTATGCTATTAAATAATTGGTTAATCTTTTCTTTTTTCAATATTTTTTGTCCGGTTCGGCCAGTGGCAATCAGTCGTTGGCCTACCTCGGCTTTAAAACTGCAAATTACATTGTTTCCCTTGTGTTCTTCAAATATACCTGTATAGTTTACAGTTTCTCCAACAAAAGCAGGGCCTTTATGCTCTATTTCCAAAAAAGTACCTATTCCTTCTTCATCTGCTTCTTTCATATCAATTACAAACAAACGACACACCCATTCTGCATCACGGCCCAAAGCAAATGTGGCCAAGACTTCATGTACCGTTCCCGAATCAAATGAAGCTATATCGGATATTTCTACTTGCCTTTTAAATTCTTTGGAATCGCCATTATTATAAAGGTGTAGCATTTACAATTTTTCTCAAAGGTAAAACAGAAATAGGCAAAACTTAATGTTAAGCAAATTAAACTTCAAAATCAGGTAGGAAAAATCTATAAAATAAAACAGGTTCGGGTTCACACCCAAACCTGTTAATTCTACTAACTATAAAATATTATAGACCACAGTGCAACTGTGGGCAATACTTATTTTAATTACTTAGCTTGTTATTTAAGTACCAAAGCCCACATCGAAGTGGGCCTGGATACTTACGGTAAATTTTTCAATAGGCTTTATTTTTAAAATTCATGGTGCTTGAAACAACCATGTTTATTTTTTCGCTTTAAATTTTGATAAACCAGAATTAATAGGTAAATCAAAAAACAAGATTAAAAGCATATTGAATAATTTCAATAACGAATGTTCTGAAACAGGAAATTTTGTTATTTAATTAAGGATTTAAAGGATATTGAGCTTTACCATTAGCTCATCTCTTTTTTGTTTGGTGATGGGTATTTTTGATCCATTTATCAAAACATACTCAGAATTGATAGTATCAATATGATCCATATTTATAGCATAGCTACGATGGGGCCTAAAAAAATTATTTTTACTAAAATTCTCTATATAATTGTTTAGTGAAGCCCGAACTGTAATTTTTTTGGATGTGGTGTAAACATTTACATAAACGTGGTCACTTTCCATATAATAAATGTCGGCCGTTTTTACTTTATGAAAATAATATCCATCCTTAATAAATATAAAATCCCTATGGGCATAGGTATCGGTAGCCTCCATAGGGTTTGTTTCTTTCGAAAAATTGTAAAGGCATATTTCAATAGCACTGTATAAATCTTGCTTATTAAACGGTTTGATAAGATAAGCCGGTGGAAATACTTTTTTAGCCCTTTCAATGGTATATTTATCTGAATTGGAGGTTAAAAAAATGAAAGGTATTTTAAAATTTTTATTGATGGCATCTGCCACTTCTATTCCATCTTTATCTCCATCTATTTGTATGTCAAGCATCACCAAATCAGGCTTTTCTTTTTCAATCATACGAATGGCATCCTCGTAGTTAGTGGCAGGAATGGTGGTTTCATATCCTAGATCATTAAGGATTATGTGTATATTGCGAGATATTATCTCATCATCTTCTACTATACCAATTTTTACCTTATCCATCGTATTCTTAATTCAGCGTGCTTTTACTACTCCAAATCTCCTTTGATTTGAAGCAGTAAATTTCCACCAATTTAACAGAAAAATTCTACAACTGTTTTTCAACAATTCTTATCTATTTGCATGAAAGGCTCAAAAAAATGGTCATACACTTTTTTTAAAATATAACTTGATAAAAATCAGGACCCTCTAATATACTGGGCTTAACATAACTATTGCAAAAATTTCATTATTATTTGTTGAAATCTATACCACGAGTTATGTATTTTTGCCACCTATGAAATTTATTGCGAACACCACTTCGTTAGTGGAGCATCTACAAAAAATAAGCGGAACGCTTGTTAGCAAGCCCACGCTTCCTATTATTGAAAATTTTCTTTTTAACATCGATAAAAATAATCTGAGTATTACCAGTACCGATTTGGAAACCAGTATGACCACATCCATGTCTATTGAATCAGATGGTAAAATTTCAGTAGCTGTTCCATCCAGGTTAACCATAGAAACCCTGCGATCATTGCCCAATCAACCGGTTACCTTTACAATAGATGAAAAAACATTTCAGGTTCAAATACAATCGGAGTTTGGTAACTATAAATTAGCTGGTCAGCCCGGAAAAGATTTTCCAAAATTGCCTGAAACTGAATCAGAATCATCGTTCAGCATGGCGTCAGAAACGCTTCAAAATTGTATTGCCAAAACCATTTTTGCCACTGGCAACGATGAACTAAGATTGAACCTTACCGGGGTTTTTGTAGAACTGGAAGAAAATAAAATAACCTTTGTGGCCACCGATGCCAACCGATTGGTGAAGGTAGAACGGAATGATGTAAAGCCAGGTGTTAAGCACAGTTTTATACTTCCCAAAAAAGCCCTTAACTTATTAAAATCAAGTTTGATGGGGGCTTCGATACCGGTTCAAATTGATTATAACCGTTCCAATGCCTTTTTCTCTTTTGGTGATACCAAATTAGTGTGCAGGTTTATTGATGAAAAATACCCCGACTATAATGCAGTAATTCCGCAGGAAAACCCCAATGTATTGATTATAAACCGGGAAGATTTGCACAATTCTGTAAAACGTATTTCTATTTACTCCAACAAATCAACGCACCAAATAAGATTAAAGCTTGCAGGAAGCGAAATGAGTATTTCTGCAGAAGATTTTGATTTGAGCAATGAAGCCATTGAAAAAATAGCTTGCGATTATTCGGGCGAAGACATAGAAATTGGGTTTAACTCAAAACTTTTGCTTGAACTACTTGGCAGTCTTGACATTGATATGTTGCGTTTTGAAATGAGTACCCCTAATAGGGCTGGCATTATTTTACCAAATGAAAAGATAAAAGAAGAAGCAATGCT
>JBJXDS010000350.1:0-7305 GCA_046154525.1 Bacteroidia bacterium | reverse complement strand
CAAATGGCGATAGCGTTTGATGATTTCCTTGTTTTCAAGCTCCTCAGGCGTTAATGATACCTCTTGCCCCATAGTTAGGTGGCAAAGGTAGTTATTTGAAGGGAATTGGGGAGTGGTGATTATTAGAAAAGATTTCTCATTTAGTGCAAATAAGTACTCCTAAAAAATTAAACTCCTAAAAATTAGATTTCAATCCTATATTAAATACCCTAGGCATTCCGGGCCTTAAGCCTGAAGGTCTTCTTGCTACCACATATACTTCGTTTGTTAAATTATTGCAACTTACAAATAAGGACACATTTTTATGCATTACATAACTTGCGTTGGCATCTATCACCAGGTATGAATCTGTTTTTCCGTTGTTCGGTATATCACCCTGGCCTGGTGAGGTACGCATTTCATCCATGTATCTTCCGCTCATATTGATACTGAATTTTTTGTATTCCAAACCAAGGATGAATGTAAATTGGTTATGGGCCATGTATGGAAATTGATCTCCGGCAGCTACTTTTCCCCAATCTTCGAACGTACTGATAAATGCATTTTTAAAAACTGCATCGGTGTAGGTGTAAACAATAGAAAGGGGTAGGTTGAAATGACTATGATTATTAAAGGCCATAAGGTCGTAGGTCATTTGAAATTCCAATCCTTTAGCTTTAACTGCACCTGCATTAAACAAATCACCAGTTCCGCCGCCTCCTGACGCTGCTAAATCAGATCCAAGGAGGTTGCTGTAATCATTTAAAAAAACTACTGCTTGTCCTGAAATTGCACCTTTGGTATATCGTGTTCCTAATTCATAATTCACGCTTTTTTCAGGTACTGTTTCGTTATTTGCCCCCGGAGGTGAAAAGCCTTTATGAACTCCTGCAAAAAAACTTAGAAATCTTGAATGTTGATAATCAAAACCAATACCCGGTATAAAAACTTCTACCCTGTTTTCGTTTTTCTTCAAATTAACTTCAGTTCTTTGCGGATCATTTTTACCATAATCTTTTTCCAGTAGTTTAATATTTTCGTACCTGATACCCGGAATAGCAGTAAATTTTTTGTATTTAATTTTGTATTGCAAAAAAGAAGCAAAGGCATTGGCCGATTTGATGCGATTGCTTTCGCTACCTGGCGTTCCAGTTTTGGTTAATTGCATTACCCCATTATTCATAAAATATTCATCATCCCATTGAAAACGGTCAACATAATCCTTATGCAAACGTAATCCTAAATTTATATCGTGAGCAATTCCCCTGGTTTTAAAGTTATAACTTATAGCACTTTGAATTCCTTGTGCTGAGTATGACCTGTTATTGGCTCTTACAAAAAGAGCATTTTGATTCGTGCTTGTTGAGCCGGCCAATATAGCAAAAGCATCATTAAAGTTGGCCGGATTTTGAAGCAAATCAGCTATGCTGGTACTTTTGCCTGTACTGTCTTTTACCTTATCAAGCTTATACCAATTTCTCTTAAAATCTGAACGATAGGCGGTAGTAATAATACTTACCTTTTTTGACACTTTTATTAAATGTGTTATTGAAAATTGAGATTGGTCGGTTTTCATAAGATCTTTTTGCGAAGCAAAATATCTTCTGTAGGGATTAGCCTTAAAATCTGTTTCCGTTACACCTAAATACGTTTCATTCGATGTTTCATTTGTTTCACCAATCTTAAAGGTGACAGATTGATAAATTTTAGCATTAGGGTTTGTGTTTAACCTAAACTTAACAAGATAATCCTTTTTGTCAAAACCTGTATTTCCACCTCCATCCAATTGCTTAAATCCATCAGATCCATATTGAAATGTTTCAGCTATGTAGCCGAAATTTTTATGCGAATTGCCAACAAAAGCGTGAAGATTTCTGCTTCCAAAACTACCGCCAAGTAAATTAAATCTACCTGAAAATTGAGTTGGGATTTGAGTGGAGATAAGATTGATGGCTCCGCCGGTAGTAAAAGGCCCGTATTTAATTTGGCTGCTGCCTTTTAATATTTCTATTCCCTGCATCCTGCCAATGGTAGGGAAATAATATGCTGCCGGCTCGGCATAAGGAGCTGGAGCCATTAGTACACCATCTTCCATACTGGTTATTTTAGAACTGCGTTCAACACCCGTTCCGCGTAAACCGATATTTGGTCTCAATCCAAAACCATCTTCCTCTTGAATATTAATTCCGGGAACCGCTCTTAAAGTACGGTTGATATCGGTATAACTAAATTTTTGAAGTTCCTTTGAAGATATATATTGTACAGAACCTGGAATATCTTTAAGTCCAATACTTCCGTTCGCCATAATTAATACCTCACCCAATTTTAAAAGAGATTCTGTAATGTTAAAATCGGCTATCACCGTTTCATTTGCTTTTACAATAATTTCGCTTCTAAGTGTTTGGTAACCTATGGTTGAAATCGCCAAAATGTGGTTTCCAATCGGTACATTTTTAATACTGTAGTTTCCGTTTCCGTTAGTGGTGGTGCCTAAATTCATTTTTTCGATAAGCACATTAGCTCCGGATATAACCGTTATACTATCGGCTTGGGTTATTTTACCTGATATAGTACCTGTTTGAGCCTGCGAAAAAATTATGGAGATTGATAAAAGAATAGTAATTGATAAGCTTTTCATTTTTAAATTTTGCCTCGAGCCAGGTTTTTTTTCAGAGCGCAAAAATCGTATTTAGAATGATTCTAAACAAATTTTTTAAAAATATATTTGACAATTTTTAATTTTTAAAAAAAACCTATAAAAATCTATTAATTATCAGCGGGTTAAGTTTATTGACCTGATTAAAATCATATTTAATGAATTAAAACAATACTGAGGCCATTAGGATTAAACCTACCTAACTAATTTATTAAAAGTATTTCCTTCGTTGATATCCCCGGTATTATAGCCTTTTGTAAACCATTCTATGCGTTGGGCTGAGCTTCCATGTGTAAACGCATCAGGTACCACCTGGCCTTGCATTTTTTTTTGAATAGCATCATCACCCACTGCACCGGCTGCACTAAGTGCTTCTTCTATATCCCCATCTTCCAGTACATTGTTCATTTTTTGATTTCTGTTTGCCCAAACCCCCGCATAAAAATCAGCTTGTAGTTCTAATGCTACCGATAATTTATTGGCCTCGGATTCATTAAGATTCGATTTTTTTTGTTGCACCTTGCTTGAAGTTCCCAATAAATTTTGAACATGATGCCCTACTTCGTGGGCCAAAACATAAGCCAATACAAAATCTCCCCCTTTGGCACCAAATTTAGTTTTCAATTCTTCCATAAAGGATAAATCAATATAAATTTTCTTGTCGGCCGGGCAATAAAAAGGCCCTATGGATGAACTTGCGTTGCCGCAGCCCGACTCGGTGGCATTCCTAAAAAGCACTAGAATTGGTTCTTCATATTGCATCCCGTTTTCCTCAAAAATAGTTTTCCAAATATCTTCGTTATCAGCCAAAGCCACCGAAACAAATTTTGCCATTTCATCCTCTGCCGGGTCAATGGAGGCCGAAGATTGTTGCTGGGTGGTTTGCTGTTGAAGTTGGTTTAACACTTCACTAGGGTCACCACCCATTAACAGGTTGATGACAATAACAATAATTCCTATTATTCCACCGCCAAAGGCTATTTTACCTCCACTCATTCCCCTTCTGTCTTCTACATTACTGCTTTGTCTACGTCCTATCCATTTCATATTTATATTTTTTTAAAAAATCATGAATGCAAAGTTAAGTGAATTATGAAAGGTAGAAGAATCGCAGTCATAAAGAAAAATTAAACTAATAAAATCAAGGTAAAAGACTCTTAATTAAACTTTCCAATTTTCCCTCCTCATTCTCCCAAGTCAAAATCCTTCCAGCCTTTTTCGCATTTTCCTTTAACAAATTATAAATACTTTCATTTTCCATTAATTGAGTGACAGCCTTAATAATTTCTTCAGAAGTTAAGCCAACAATCAATCCAAAATTCCACTCCTCATTCAGTTTTCTATATTCCGGAAAATCAGGGATTAATTGAGGAATACCTGCTTGCATATAGTCAAATGTTTTATTGCTTAATGAATAGTAATAGCTGAGGCTTCGGTTATCCAGTAAATTATAACCAAGCAATGCGTTTGCTGTAATTTTCTCCAATTCTTCAGGCATTAATTTTCCTAAAAATTCTATTTTGCCATTTAGATTTTCAATAGCTTGTTTTTTTAATTTTTCAATTTTATCACCATCTCCGGCTATTTTAATTTTTAAATCTATACTATTGCTGCCTTCTATTAATTGCTCCAAACCGCGCCCTTCATTTAAAGCCCCCTGGTATAGAATATATTTTTCCTTTGGATTTGCAACTAAATGAGTTTTTTTTGCACGGGAAATGTTTCGGATTACTTCAAACGGTTTACTATACTTTGACGAATAATGATTGGCCACAGATTCAGAAACGGTTATTCTCACATCCGCTTTTAAAATTATTCGCTTTTCTATTCGTTGCCAAATGCATTTTATCATTCCCCTGTTTTGTAACTCAGGCACTTCCGAAAACAACTCGTGGGCATCAAAAATTAATTTATTTTTTAAAAAACGTTTTGTCCAAATACCTGCCAAAGCTGTGTCGGCATCCACGGAATAAACTATATCCGGCTTGGCCTCTAATAAATAAAAAAGTAATCTTAAATTTAAACCTGCATAAAACAAGGGGCCTTTTTTAAAAAACAATTTAAGACGGCTTTGCTTATATTTTTTGGGTAAAAGAGAAAATGAATTTTTTAATTTTCGACCCACAATTTCAACCTCAAAACCAAAATCTGTCAATGAAGAACAAATCCGTTCCATTCTTTGGTCGGTCACGATATCGTTGGAAACTGTAATTATTATTTTTTTGCAGTTTCGTGCCATATGAATTGTCCTTCTTTGTTTTTTTTCAAATGTCCGGTGTCCATTAAAAATCTTAGGGCTTCTATCTTTTGGGGCTGGTTTCCCACCTGTTCTATTATGGTTTCAAAGGAACAATAGTTTTGGGTAAAATACTTTTTTAATACCTCCTTAACCGATTCTAACGTATCACCTAACTTTTTTTTCTTAGCCCTGCACACATCGCACTTGCCACAAAGTTGATTATCGGTCTCACCAAAATATAACGAGATCATTAGCTGTCTGCAATTATTTGTGGTTGCATATTTAAATACTGCCCGGAGCCTTTGGGTAGCGGCTTGTTTTAAAAATTTCCAACGAGCGGCATCATACGGAATAACCTCTGGTCGGGGTATCAAAAAAGTTACGGTCGGCTTTTCATGTTGAGGTAAATAATCAAACATGTGAATTTTAGTAAGTTTCACCAATCCTTCTTTCACTTTATCCAATGACATTTTAAGATTTTTGGCTATTTCGAATTCTGAAATATGGATGTAATTATCAAAAATTCCACCGTACATTCTGAGAATGGTTTTTATAAAAAGTTCAAAGTGGGTGTTGGTTAAATAAAATTTATACAATTCAATATTATCTGTCAAAATCCTTAACCGGGAAGGATTGGCATAAGCCTCGGATAATTTTAAAACTCCTTCTTTTTGCAACATGCCTAAATTAGTTTGTATTTCGGGTAATTGAAATTTGTATTTCCTGGCGATTTCGCTAGTGTCCAATTCATAGGTTTCATCAAAACCACTGTTATAGGAAATTTGCAATTGATTGCACAGGGCATTAAAAAAGTGTTGTACCGTTTTTTTATCCAAATATTTGGAGTTTAATAATTTTTCAGCACCTAGCATGTCTGGCTTGCAATACAACAATACACACCAACTTTCATCCCCATCCCTGCCTGCCCGGCCTGCCTCCTGGTAATAGGCTTCCAAACTTTCAGGCATATCGTAATGTACTACAAATCGCACATTGCTTTTATCTATCCCCATGCCAAAAGCGTTGGTGCAAACTATAACTCTTGTAAATCCCTTTTGCCACGATTCTTGCTTTTTGTTCCGATCATCCAGCTCCAAACCGGCATGATAAAAATCGGCCACAACACCATTTTTATTTAATAATGAAGCTAAAAATACGGTGGTTTTTCGGTTTTTGGCGTATACAATTCCTGTTCCTTTTAGGTTGTGTGCAATTTTAATGAGCCTCTCGTTTTTGTTTTCATCTTCCAATACCACATAATTAATATTTGCCCTTACAGTGGCTTGCTTAAACGAAGGTGCTGAATTGGAAAATAAAAGATATTGCTTTATGTCTTTCTCCACCTGATCAGTGGCCGAGGCCGTGAGTGCAATGCAGGGAACTTCTTTTAAAATTTCTCGTAACTCTGAAACTAATAAATACTCGGGCCTAAAATCATAACCCCATTGAGATATACAATGGGCTTCGTCCACAGCTAAAAGTTTTATAGGTGTTTCGGCAATTATTTCTTTAAAACGTTCAGTCTTAATTCGCTCCGGCGACACATATACAAACTTGTATTTCCCATATTTTATATTGCTATACTCAATTTCGGATTCGCGTTTTGCAATACCCGAATGAAAAGCTATGGCCGAAATGCCTCTCTTTTTAAGATTGTCTACCTGATCATTCATTAAGGCAATGAGAGGTGAAATAACCAAAGTAACCCCTTCAAAATAAAGCCCCGGAATTTGAAAACAAATAGATTTTCCACCTCCGGTTGGTAAAATGGCTAAAGTATCTGTTTTAGAAATTACTGAATTAATAATTTCTTCCTGCAAGGGTCTAAAAGACTTATGTCCCCAGTGCTTTTGAAGAATTTCTAAAGGATTCAAAATTGCAATTATAGAATCCTGCAATTTAGAATTATTGATTGTTTATTAATTAAAATTTATCTGAATAATAAAAGTCCGCCATTTATCAAATACCACTTTTTGTCTTCACTGCTTTTAAAATTAATGGCATAAATGTAATTGCCATCCTGAACAACTTTGCCCTGATAAGTACCATCCCATTTTGCAAAGGGGTCGTTGGTTTCAAAAAGCTTTTCACCCCAGGTATTGTAAATATGTAAGGAGTAATTTTCGCAATTAATAAGTACAGGAGCAAATTCATCGTTTAAATTATCACCATTGGGAGTAAAGGAGGTAGGTATAAACCATTTGCTTTTGCAATCGTCCTTTACCTGCATTTCATCTTTTCCAATACATCCATTGGCATCAATCACGGTAACTTTATAAATTACCTGTTTATTGGCCACAATGCTTTGTGTTGTTTCACCTGATGGTTCCCAATAGTAAGCCAATCCAGGATTTCCGGCATCCAATGGCAAATTAAATACACCACACAAAGCTGTATCAAGACCTAAATTAACAGTTGGGCTTGTTACCAA
>JBJXDS010000349.1:0-3064 GCA_046154525.1 Bacteroidia bacterium | reverse complement strand
ACAAACGGGTATTATTAAAATATATTTCCCCATTGTTATCACCTGCCGCAGCCAAAATATATTCAGATTTTGGATGAGTTTTTATAAATTTTTTAAGATCAGGCTCATGTGGTTGCTGGGCTTCCACCAAAAAATAATGGGCATTAGGAAAATATTTTAAACAAAGTTCTGACCAACTTCCATTGGAAGCTCCAATATCAATTATAGTTTGAGGGATTAAACCCCGTTCTTTTATTCTGGAAATACCGCCTTCCATATTGAATTGTTTATTCAATGTGGATTTGCGTTGCAGAACAAACCCAGTTTTCTCAACAAGGTTTTTAATAAAGTTTTTTGTTTTCTGTGAAAACATATCTTTAAAAAGCATAAAAAAACATTGTTTATAATTTAGAGATTCCTATAAATCCATCACCACATAACTTGCACAGTGATCGCTTTGAATATCAAGAGGTAAAATTTGGGCATCTGTTATTTTTGAAGCCAAGCCCTCACTCACAGAAATATAATCAATACGCCATCCCTTATTATTGTTGCGGGCATTGGCCCTAAAACTCCACCAGGTGTATTTATGTGCAACACCTGGATTTAGTGACCGAAAGGTATCAACAAAACCACTTTTAAAAAAAGCACTCATCCAGGCCCTTTCTTCTGGCAAAAAGCCGCTGCTATCTTTGTTTCCTTTGGGGTCGTGTATATCTATAGCCTCATGACAAATATTATAATCACCGCAAATAATAAGGTTGGGGATTACATACCTTAACTGATGGATGTAATTATAAAAAAAATCAAGAAAAACATATTTCACATCCTGTCTTATTGGACCGGTGGTGCCTGACGGGAAATAGGCACTGATAACCGAGAATTTTTCAAAATCCAAACGTATTATGCGTCCTTCATAATCAAACAATTCATGTCCAATACCATACTCCACATGCTTCGGTTTTTGTTTGCTTAAAATTCCCACACCACTATAGCCCTTTTTTTCAGCACTAAACCAATAGCAGTTGTAACCCAAACGTTCGAACAATGAATTATCTATTTGAACAGGCATGGCTTTTAGTTCCTGAAAACAGGCCACATCGGGCTGTTCACGTTCCAAAAAACCCAATAAATTTTTTGTTAGAGCTGAACGGATTCCATTTACATTGTATGTTAAGACTTTTAAAGGCATAAATTATATTAGTTTCTAACCGTGATTACAGAGCCGTTAATTGTTAAATTATATGTTCTTAAAGGGTATTGGGCTGGCCCTTGCGATACCCAACTATTGTACATAAACCTGCTATCACAGCAAGGTTCCCATTTTTTAACATTAAAATTTCCGCATCTCAATGTTTGTCCCATACTGTCCACATATATTTTGGAACAGAGCTTGTCTGGCTCAAAACTGCAAGTTCGTTCCACAGCAAAGTAATTATCATCAAAATCATGAATTATAATTACCCCGCGGTTACCGCCTGGTTGATAAATATAATTGCCGGCAAATTTAAGATGATTATATTCTGGCAAATCGGTATTTATTACTAAACTAACCGGACCAGAAGGAACAAAATTGTTTGTATTAGGAGTATCATCGTTGCAATGGCATAAAGCAAATACAAATAACAAGCAAATTGCAAAAAATGAAATTTTCATAAAACGAAATTCAAAAGTAAAAGATTAAACGAACATAAAGAGACAATAAATTGTTTTAATAATATAAGTTTCGTTATTATCAGAAATTATACATTTGTAACCCATTTTAAAAAAAATATAAAATTATGTCACACCAATTACCAAATCTGCCTTACAGTTACGATGCATTAGAGCCACACATTGATGCCCGTACCATGGAAATTCATCATAGCAAACATCACAATGCTTATTTAACCAACCTTAATAATGCCATAGCCGGAAAGGAATTGGAAAATTTGAGTATTGAAGACTTATGCAAAAACATTAGCAAATACCCAATGCCGGTTCGCAATAATGGTGGTGGTCATTTCAATCACTCCTTGTTTTGGAATATTATGAGCCCCAACAGTGGTGGCAATCCTACAGGAAAATTGGCAGCAGCTATTGATGCTGAATTAGGTGGTTTTGATAAATTTAAAGAAGCCTTTGCTGCCGCAGGTACCACCCGATTTGGATCAGGCTGGGCTTGGCTTTGTGTAGATACCGACAAAAAATTATGTGTGTGTAGCACCCCAAATCAGGATAACCCATTAATGGATGTAGCCGATAAAAAAGGAACTCCTATATTAGGAATGGATGTTTGGGAACACGCCTATTACTTAAATTATCAAAACCGCCGCCCAGATTATATAACCGCTTTTTTCAATGTAATAAATTGGGAAGAAGTAGGCCGGAGATATGAAGCGGCTGTTTAAATAATCCTCGTTTATATTAGACCTGACAGGTTTTTAACACCTGTCAGGTCTGTGAAAACAAAAAACCCTTTTTGCCCGGCAAAAAGGGTTTTTTGTTTTTTTGATTTATTTTCTAAAACGAATCTGCAATTAATTTTTTAATAGCTTCATCCGTGCTGGCAGTTGGGTTCATCAGGATTTGCTGTTTTTCAGTAATAGTAATATTTTGCAAAGCGATAAAGGGTTTATCATCTTTATAGGCAATGCACAAAACTGTTGCTTGTGCTCCAACGGGCAACCGTGGTATTTCAGAATCGCCATGACTAAACCCAAAACCTTTATATTTTTCTGATTTATAACCGGGAATAAACATCTTTTTACCTTTAAAAATTAAATACATACTTACTTCAGAATAGGATTCTTTTTCAGGTAATGAAGCGTAAAAGACAACCGGTTTTGTGGCCGGGTCATTAGCTAATCGATCAATGTTGGCCCAACTACCGATTTTAGAAAAGTTGAACTTGTATTGAAAGTCTCTCTGTGTTGCGAAATCATTTTGAAATTTACCCCACCAGTCTAATCTCTTATTTTTATATCTAACTCTTGTTGAACCTTCGGATCCTTTATAGTAAGGTATGGGCAAGTCAATATTTTTGTTTTCAAAAGCCTTAATGCTATAGGTGGTGTCGATTAATATTTTTCCGTAAGTATTTTTT
>JBJXDS010000348.1:0-16573 GCA_046154525.1 Bacteroidia bacterium | reverse complement strand
AAGAATATAAATACTAAAACGACGATATAAAGATTTTTTTCATAGGCATTAGAATTTAAGGAAAGGGCGTTGGGAAACGTCCTTTTCTGTTTTAAAGTAAATTGAAAATTTTTGAGGTTTCAATCTTTTAAATTTTTAATTTGAATAACTTTAATTGAAAACCGGCATAACAAAATCCTCAAATCTTATTACCTAAAATGAATTAATAAAGGTATTACGTTGAAAAAATTAGTGGATTATATCTACTAAGATTTACTTTTTTACGTACCTCTATTTTTGCGTAGAATAAATCAATTAAACAACGCAAAATATGCGTTGATTAATAAATGTGAACAAATTAATTTTTAAATAAGTGGAGAGTAAATCATATATTTGACGCATAATATGCGTCAAATATGAAACCGTATATATATCAAAAACCCGACTGGCCAAAGTTTAGATGGGATAATGATGCGCTTCAAAATCTGTTGCTGAGTGTAAGAACCATGCAAAGTAAACTTATAGGCAAAATGGATTCTTTGGGTTTTGAATTGCAAGATGAAGCTATTTTAGAAACCATTACCACCGATGTTTTAAAATCTACCGAAATAGAAGGGGAAATATTAAACCCCGAACAAGTGCGTTCATCCATAGCCCGAAAATTGGGGATGGATATATCAGGGCTAATACCGTCTGACAAAAACGTGGATGGAGTAGTGGAAATGATGCTGGATGCTACCCAAAATTACAAAAGCCCATTAAGCAAAGACCGCTTGTTTGGCTGGCATTCGGACCTGTTTCCATCGGAAAGAAGCGGAATGTATAAAATTGTAGTTGGGCAATGGCGGGATGATAGCACCGGGCCAATCCAAGTGGTATCAGGTGCTTTGGGCAAAGAAAAAGTTCATTTTCAAGCTCCGGATGCATCGGTAATAGAGGATGAAATGAACCGATTTTTAGATTGGTTCAATAGCCCTATAAAATTGGATCCCTTATTAAAAGCGGCCATAGCACATTTTGGATTTGTTACCATTCATCCGTTTGACGATGGCAATGGGCGGATAGCCCGTGCAATAACCGACATGTTGCTGGCCAGGGCAGATTGCAGTTCGCAGCGGTTTTACAGCATTTCGGCTCAAATATGGCTGGAACGAAAAGGATATTATGAAATATTGGAAAAATCGTCGCAGGGAACTTTGGATATAACCAAATGGCTCCATTGGTTTTTAACCTGTTTGTTAAATGCTTTGAAAGCATCAGATGGAATGTTGGCAAGGGTTATGTTCAAGCACCAGTTTTGGAACAAACATGCAAAAACTGTTTTAAGCCAACGACAAGTATTAATATTAAATAAATTATTGGATAATTTTGATGGCAAACTCAGTTCATCCAATTGGGCCAAAATAGCTAAATGTTCACATGATACCGCCCTTAGGGATATCCAGGATCTGATAACTAAAAATGTATTGCGAAATGAAGGTGCGGGGGGAAGAAGTACAAATTATGAATTGAAATAAAAAGTTTAAACTCACAATTCTTAAAAAAATTTTAAAAAAATTAAAACTGTTTTTATTTACATTTACACCAAATTAAACAACCTTGTATAGAATAGTATTTATTTTATTAGTTTTTGTAGCAGGATTATTTCAAAATCTAAACGCAGCCAAACCAAAGGTTTTAAAAGGGAGCATTGATCTAAAAAGGTTTGACTTTAAAACAGAAGCACTCGTTAAATTAAATGGCGACTGGGAATTTTTTGAAGGGTCATTAATTAAGAGTTACCCTTCTTTAAGTAAAATTTCAAAGACTTATATCAAGGTACCTTCAGCCTGGAATAAATATTCGGTTAATGGTAAAATAAAGGATGGAATAGGTTATGGGTCGTATAGGGTTGTGATTAATAAAAGCAGAGATGAATTCTTGTCGTTATTGGTTAGGGATGTTGGTAGTTGCTATAAGGTTTGGGTTAACAATAAATTAGAACTGGAGGTTGGAGAGCTAGATACCTTGGAAACCCTTTGCAAACCGGTTTATGGTAAAAACTCAATTCACATTTCAAACGACACTGATTGTGTAGAAGTGGTTATTGAAGTAGCAAATTTTTGCCAGCACAAAGGGGGGCTAAAAACGTTTATATACCTAATTCGTTCAAGCCAGGATAATCTTCATCACGAGAGAGAATCGATGAAAGTATATGCCTGTTTGGGAATCATAATAATAATGGGTTTTTATTTCCTGTTTTTATTTTTCTTGAACTATAGAGATAGTGCCAGCTTAAATTTCGGATTGTTTTGTTTCGATATTTTTATATTTCTTATTTTTCGCACCCGTATTGTATATTATTTTTTCCCCGATTTTGATTGGAATATCGGAAACAAAATTGAGTATATATCTCAATACATGAGTTTGCCCTTGTTTTATATATTTTTTTCAAAATCATTTCCGAAGCAATTCAGGAATATGTTTAAATATACCTCACTTGTTATTTCATTGTCACTAATCGGCTATGTACTTGTTACCGATATGCGTGAGTTCAGCATTACACTTGATATCTTCCATGTAATATTATTAATTTATTCAGTTTTGGTAATTATTGGTTCTGTAAGGGCTTTAATCAACAAGGAAGAGGGAATTATTATTATTTTTATTGGCCTTTTAATATTTATTACCATGCTTGTTAATGATGTATTGCATGTTCAAAATATTATTAATACAGATAATTATTTAATATATGGAATCTTAGGGTTTATTATTTGTCAAGCCCTTTTTCTTGCGTTAAAAAGTGCCAGAAGCAATACGAAAATATTTAATTTGTCAGAAAACCTTGCCAAATTAAACCAGTCTTTAGAATATTTTGTTCCTTCTGATTTTTTAAAATTATTAAACAAGAAAAATATTACTGAAGTAGGATTAGGCAATAGTGTTGAAAAGGAAATGACCATAATGTTTAGCGACATCAGGGCATTTACCAGTATCTCTGAAAAACTAAGCCCTAAAGAATCGTTTGGTTTTATTAATGAATATTTTAAAAGTATGGCCCCAATTATTCGCAATCATCATGGTTTTATTGATAAATATTTAGGTGATGGAATAATGGCTCTTTTCCCACGTTCGGCCGACGATGCCCTATTAGCAGGAAAAGCCATGATGGAAGAACTAACAAAATTTAATGCCGAAAATGTAAAAGCCCATAAACCAGAAATAGCGATAGGAATTGGTTTACATACAGGGTCTTGTATTTTGGGAACCGTGGGTGAGCCAAAAAGAATGGATACAACGGTAATTGCAGATGCTGTAAACTTAGCAGCCCGAATAGAGGCATTGACCAAGTTTTACAAAACGCCTTTTATAATAAGTGAAGAAACTCATAATCAAATAGGCTCAGAATTAAGAACCCACATGCGTTTTATAGGAGAGGCAAAAGTGAAAGGGAAATCAATAACCACTGAACTTTATAAAGTGTTTTTAGACCATAAATACGATATGGCATTATTGGATAAATTTGATAAAGGAATTGAAGATTTTTACAATAAAAAATTCAAAGAAGCCTCTGAAATTTTCAAACAACTTTCATCTACCGATTTGAATGATGGAATATTAGAATTTTATATAAAGCTAAGTGAAAAATACTCCAATCAAGAATTGCCTGAAGATTGGAAAATTTTTCAAATGTTTGAGTATTAATATCTAAACATCAATCCTTGCATATTTTGCATTGGCTTCAATAAACTCACGGCGGGGTGGCACTTCATCACCCATGAGCATACTGAAAACATGGTCGGCTTCGGCGGCACTTTCAAGTACAACTTGTTTTAAAGTACGGCGTTCAGGATCCATGGTGGTTTCCCAAAGTTGTTCTGCATTCATTTCACCCAAACCTTTATAACGTTGTATGCCTACACTATCTGGTTTATCGCCACCCATCCTGAGGATATGTGCAGCTCGTTCGTCCTCAGTCCAGCAATAGGCAATTTCTTTACCTTTTTTAAGCTGATAAAGCGGGGGAGTGGCAATGTATAAATATCCGGCTTCAATTAATCGCCTCATATATCGGAAGAATAAAGTTAGAATCAACGTTCGAATATGGCTTCCATCCACATCCGCATCTGTCATAATTATAATTTTATGGTAGCGGAGTTTTTCAAGATTCAATTCCTTGGCATCTTCGGTGGTGCCAATGGTAACGCCAATGGCATGAAACATATTTTTTATTTCCTCATTGTCATATATTTTATGTTCGAGGGCTTTTTCCACATTTAATATTTTACCACGAAGTGGCATAATGGCCTGATATTTTCGTTCACGACCCTGTTTGGCAGTTCCGCCAGCCGAATCTCCCTCAACTAAATATAATTCACATAACGAAGGGTCTTTTTCGCTGCAATCTGATAATTTTCCTGGTAATCCACCGCCACTCATAGCCCCTTTTCGTTGCACCATTTCACGGGCTTTTTTGGCAGCATACCGGGCTTGGGCCGCTAATATTACTTTATTAATAATTATTAACGCAAGTTTTGGATTTTCTTCCAAATAATTATTCAGCATTTCCCCCACACAAACATCCACAGCACCCATTACATCATTGTTTCCAAGCTTTGTTTTGGTTTGTCCTTCAAATTGTGGCTCCTGAACTTTTACCGAAATTACACCGGTTAAGCCTTCCCTAAAATCATCCCCGGCTATTTCAATTTTAACATTTTTGAGTAAACCAGATTTATCGGCATACGCTTTAAGTGTTCTTGTTAAAGCTCGGCGAAAACCTGCTACGTGAGTTCCTCCTTCAATCGTATTAATATTATTTACATACGAATGTAAATTTTCGGCATAACCATTATTATATTGAAAAGCAACCTCTACTGGTACACCTCCTTTTTCGCCTTCCACACTTATAGGAAAAGGAATTAAAGTTTCGCGGGTACCATCCAAATATTTAACAAACTCAGCCAATCCACCTTCAGAATAAAATTCTTCATTAAATGCTTCTCCAGCATCATTCAAATTTCTTAAATCTGTAATTTTTAAACGTATGCCTTTGTTTAAAAATGATAATTCACGCAATCGTGCAGCTAAAGTATCATACTTAAATTCAACATGAGTAAAAATTGTAGCATCTGGCCAAAAAGAAACAATGGTGCCTCTTTCAGTTGTTGTTCCTATTTCCTCCACCCCTGTAACTGGTTTACCAATATTATATTCCTGTTGGTAAACTTTGCCGTCACGATGAACGGTAGCTAATAATTTAGTAGAAAGGGCATTTACACAACTTACCCCTACACCATGCAATCCTCCTGAAACCTTGTATGAATCTTTATCAAATTTTCCTCCAGCGTGAAGCACAGTCATTACCACCTCAAGTGCAGAGCGATTTTCTTTTATGTGAAGATCAACAGGAATTCCACGACCATTGTCTTTTACAGTAATTGAATTGTCCTCGTTTATAGTTACAAATATGTGAGTACAATGTCCAGCAAGGGCTTCATCAATCGAATTATCTACTACTTCATATACCAAGTGATGCAACCCTCGTGGGCCTATATCCCCAATATACATTGCAGGGCGTTTTCTTACCGCTTCCAGTCCTTCTAGTACCTGGATGTTTTCGGCACCGTAATTACTCATATCTACTTTTTTTTCAGCCATTTTTGTGATTAAAATTAACGTGTAAATTTACATTAAAAAGCCCGTATTTTCTGGCATTTAAAGGGGTGTTGTTTTCCACAAGTAATACACCCTTAAACCATTTATTGCCGTTGAACTTAAGCTATCCGCAATAAATAAAAAAAGCCTCCGAATTTATCCGAAGGATTGGAGGTAATTTTAATAAAATTTTTAAAAACCAAAACCGTAACCTACACTAATATAGCCTTGATTGAGCCAGCTTTTTTGCCTGCTTGGGGCAAATAGCCCTGGCCGCATACCTAATTCAAAATGTTGATATAGTCCCACCTTGTTCCTGCCATAGTCTGTTGTTATTCTCCAACCTAATCGTTTTGTTTCAGCAGTTTTTAAATTATAAGTTTGAATCACATCATTATTGTCTTTCCAATAAACTTTGTTGCCCATGTTCATAGATGTCCCAATTAATAATTCAATAGCACTTGATGTCGATTTTTTTATTTTTCGAGTTTTAGAACCTAAAGTACCACCAGTAAATTTACCTTTAAAATGGGTATAATATCCAATAAAAAGTCCTACACCTATAATTATATTTTTTTGGTTCACTGCCGATTGACTTTTAAAACCAACATCATTTCCTTGGGCATCTGTCATGGTTAATGCCCTTTTATCTGCTGCCGAATCATCCACTTGAACGCCGGTTTGATTATGAAGATTGATAGATGCCGTTAGGGCATATATGTTTCTAACCTTACTTTCATAAGTGGTTGAATATTTTACAGTATGGCTTACCCCTCCAATATTTTCTATTCCCTGACCTAATTTTACTTTATTGGTTAATTTTCCTTCTCTATCTGAGAAATGAAAACTTGCACGGCCCTCAAAATGTGAATATGGGTTGAGCGAGGTATAAACACCTCCAGTTTTTATGATACCATCTCCACCAATAAGCTTGGTGAGGTCTAATGAGGCATTGGCGGTAAACGTAAATAGTTTACCTAAAGTATATCTGCCGTGAACCATGTAATATAAGCCTCCCGAAGTTTGATTTTGGATATCAAATCCTGCCAAAACAATCCCTACATTCCAGATGTTTTTTTTGGGTTCATCATAAATTGTGGTTACTGTAACTTTGCCCTTTTCCTGAGCCAGGCTGCTAATGGCAATAGATAATAATGCAGAAAAGGTGATAATTTTTTTGAGTTTTTTCATTTTTTCATATTTTAGGGTGAATAATAAATTATAGTACAAACATCCTATGATATTTTATAATGTGAAATAGTACAGATGTACTAGACCTTAAATATCCGTTATCACATCAAACCCTTTAAAACTGCCAACTACAGCCAATCCATTAATAGTAATATTTGGATTAAGCCATTTTATTTTTCCGGCTATTTCGTTCATGGTGGTTCCTGAACCCACGGCATCATCTATCAGCAATAGATTTTTATAGTTCACTGAGGATTGTACAGAAAATGAATGATTGGCATTATTAATACGCTCCTGCAGTTTTGATAGTGATTTTTGAGGAATGGGAATCATTCCTGTAATTTTAATAATTTTTAGTTTGGGCAAATCACTGTTCAGTTTATCTTCGATAAATTTCATGATTTGAACTTCGCGTTTTATGGTGGGGGGAACAAATGCAATGCAATCTATTTTATTTTCCTTCATCAAAATTTCAATTTTATTTCTTATTAAATCCATCATCAACTGCATCAAAAATTTATTTTGGCCTTGTTTGGCATAATGCAATAGAGTTCCAAGTCTGGTTTTTCCAAAACGTTCAATGGCATAAAAATCTATATAGAACAGTTTATCGAGCCAAACAGTTCCAATTCCTCCGGTATTCTTCAATTTATCTATTCCATCAATAATTCCTGCGTTGGTATAGTATTGCTCATATTTTTTTAAAGTGTACTGATATTCATTAAAGGTTTTTTCAATTGGCAAATTTCGTTGCCGGCACCAATAACTAAAGGCATCCAAACCCGAAAGAATTTTACCATATTCATTAATTACCAAAAATTTTGAATCCAGTAATTCTTCATCTATTTCACTTCCGGCATCTTCGTTTACAATTAGAGTTTCATGCTTTTCAATATTTTTATCAGTTTTATTACTCAACCTGTAAAGTGTTTTTGGCGGCAGTCCAATTCTATCTATAGTTCCTGCAACCAGCAATTCCGCAATTACTTTGTGCAGCCTTTGCTTAGAAATACTGCCGTTATAGTTTGCCATCAAAGATTTTATGGAAACCTCCGATTTAGTATCAAATTGCTTTAGTATGTATTCGCGAATTGTCATAATCAGGGGCAAATATAATTCTATTTACTATTTACAGTCAATAGTAAACAGTAAATAATTTTATATCACCTATTACTCTGCCTCTGGCTAGCAATTTTTTTTTGATGCTTCTGGCATTTTTCTAAAATTTAAGAAGCGAGGTAATATAATCTAAAGGTTTGGCCTGAGGCCTTGGTTTTAATAGCTCGCAAGATTTAGGTAAGGGTAGATATATCTAAAAAATCAATTACCCGAAAGCTCCCCCCTCAAATTCCCCCCAATCAACAAACCAATTTCTTTCAAATCCTTATTCCCTAACAACCACATCATCTTAGCCGTTGCAGCTTCCAAAGTCATATCGGCTCCGCTTATTACCCCACATTTATATAGGTTATTCCCTGTTTTATAGGTTTTCATATTTACAAATCCTTCCTGGCATTGCGAAATATTAAGAACTGTTTTGCCTTTATCAACTAATAATTGTAAGGCATTTATAAACGATTCTGACGAAGGGGCATTACCACTTCCAAAAGTTCGTAGAATTATTCCCTTCAATTGTTCATCATTGGCCAGGCGGTTTAGCACATCGGGATTAAAACCCGGAAAAAGGGTAATGATAATAATATTGGTTTCAAAGTCTGGCTTTATGCTAAAAGGCACTTTAGGAATTTCTAAAATATATTCTTCTGATATTTTAATGGATTGTTCTAAACTCCCCAAAACAGGAAATGAGGGAGATTCAAATCCTGAAAAATCTTTGGAACTTGACTTGGTGGAGCGGTTGCCCCGCAATAATTTATCGTTAAAACAAATTAAAACTTCCGGTATAATTGGCAGGTTAAAAACCTTGGCAGCCGCAATATGAATGGCATTACTCAAGTTTCCGATTCCATCGGTTCGTGGATGAAAAATAGGCAACTGGCTACCAGTTAATACAACAGGTTTACCTAAATTTTGCAAAGCAAAACTGAGAGCTGATGCGGTGTAAGCCATAGTATCGGTACCATGAATTATTATAAATCCATCAAATGAATTATAATTTTCTGAAATAGTATTTAAAATTTTAGCCCAATGATTTGGGTTAAATTCAGAGCTGTCTATTACATGCTCAAAGGATTTATAAGTAAATTCTATTTCTTTTTCTTTGGTGAAAAAACCTTCGGGCGAAAGGGCCGGCATAGCCTTTTGTAAAAACTCCCAACCTTGGGGAATTAAAGGACTATGAGAATCACCTGGTATTTCATACCCCATGCCGATGGTGCCACCGGTATAAAAAATTAAAATTCTGGTTGAAGGCATTTGTTAGTATTTAATTAAACAACTCATGCTCGTTTCATAGCCAATAAATACAGAACCGCCATTCGAATAGCCACCCCGTTTTCTACTTGTTCAAGGATTATAGATTGACTATGATCGGCCACATCGCTGGTTATCTCAACACCACGATTGATTGGTCCGGGATGCATCACGGTAATTTCTTTGCCCAGGTTTTCCAGTATTTTTCGGTTAAGGCCATATTGCATGGTGTATTCACGCAGACTCGGGAAATATTTTATATCCTGACGTTCCAATTGGATACGGAGCATATTGGCTACATCGCACCATTCCAATGCTTTTATTAAATTGTATTCTACTTTTACCCCAAGACTTTCTATATGTTTTGGGATAAGCGTGGCCGGGCCGCAAACCATCACTTCAGCTCCTAATTTTTGCAGGCAAAAGATATTAGATAAGGCTACCCGTGAGTGCATTATATCTCCCACTATGGCTATTTTTTTTCCTTCTACATCGCCCAGTTTTTCCTGTATCGAATAGGCATCCAATAAAGCCTGAGTAGGGTGTTCATGGGTTCCGTCGCCGGCATTTATAACTTGTGTATTCGTGTTTTTTGCAAGAAAAATGGCAGCGCCCGGGGCCGGGTGACGCATCACCACCATATCCACTTTCATGGCTAAAATATTATTTACCGTATCAATTAATGTTTCGCCTTTACTTACCGATGAAGCCGAAGATGAAAAATTAACTACATCTGCCGAAAGGCGTTTTTCCGCAAGTTCAAATGATACTCTGGTCCTGGTTGAATTTTCAAAGAAAATATTAGCAATGGTTATATCCCGTAATGTGGGAACCCTTTTGATGGGACGGTTAATAACGGTTTTGAAATTATCAGCTGTCCTAAAAATTAACTGAATATCCTCATGATTAATTTCCTTGATTCCGAGTAAGTGATTTACGCTAAGTGATTCTTCCATGGTTATTCAGTTATTATCCAAACTTCGGGGGTTGATTTATTTTCAAGCCAAACTACTTCTACTCTGTCATTCGTCCGGGTATCCACTTCCTCGCCAATATAATCGGGTTGTATAGGCAGTTCGCGGTTAAATTTCCGGTCAATCAAAGCCATCAATTCTATTTTTAAAGGTCGGCCAAAATCAGCCAATGCATTGAGTGAAGACCTCACAGAACGACCGGTGTAAAGCACATCGTCCACAATTATTATCTTTTTGTTTTCTATCAAAAAATCAATTTTTATGGTATTCGGTACCAGCATTTTATCACCTTGCCTAAAATCGTCCCGGTAAAAAGTGCTGTCGAGTTCACCGTATAATATAGTTTTACTACCTGATAGACGGCTTACAATTTCCACCAACTTGCGGGCAAGCATTACACCGCGGGGCTGCATCCCGATTATGGCTACATTATTCATGTCGCCGTGATTTTCGGTAATTTGTAAGGCTATCCGTTCAAGGATTATCCGGGTTAGGCCGGAATCAAGTATCAGGCGTTTTTTTGTCATGATTCGGATAATTGCAGTATTAGATCAAATCCTTCTTTATTTAATTTACAAACTGATAGCCTTCCAATTCTTATTAAATCATTGGTTTCAAGAATCGGTTCTTTTTTCATTTGTTCAAGGCTCACAGGATATTTTAATTTTTGAAAAGGCTCAATATCCACTGCTGACCAGGCCAGGTCTGGCGTTGTTGGGTCCTGATAATGTTCTTTAGTAACTTTGGCAAGCCCAACAATGTGTTTCCCTTCATTGCTGTGATAAAAACAACAGATGTCGCCTTTCTTCATTTCACGAATGTTGTTTCGGGCGGCATAATTTCTTACACCATCCCAGGTTGTGGAGCCATCTTTTTCCAGCCTCTCGTAGGAATATGTATTCGGTTCTGATTTAATAATCCAATAGTTCATTTGATAATTATTTAATGTCTATTAATAATAGGCATTATCGAATCTTTGATTTGTGTTACTTGCAAAAAAAAATCCCATTTCAAAAATGGGATTTTTTTTGTGAGTTATAAAAATAAGTTATTAAACATTTTTAACTTTTTAATATTTCTTTAGCCTGATCTACTATCAGGTAAACAGTTTTAATCTACTTTCTTAGTTTTGGTAGTTACTTTTTTGGCAGGCTTTTCAGCTTTGGCTACTTTTTCAGTTTTCACTGGTTTTTCAGCAACTTCCGCTTTTTCTGCTTTTGCTTTTTTAGCTGGTTTTTCTTCTGCCACTATTTCCAATTCTATTTTCTCAGCTTTTGGTGATTTTGCCTCCTTAGCTGGTTTTTCTGTTACCTCGGCTTTTTCTTTTTTATTTTTAGCGTCCTTGGCGTTTGAATCCATTAAAGCCTTTAGGCCTGAAAGTGCTTCTATTTCCCCTAAGGTAGAACGTTCGGTTTGTTGGTTAAAACGTTTTACATTTTTGGTTGTAGACTTTTCAGATTTAACTTGTTCTTCTTTTTCTTCGTCTTTTTTAGCTCTTTCAGCATCTTTCCAAATATCGGTATGCGAAAGAATAATGCGTTTTTGGTCTTTATTGAATTCAATTACACGGAACTGCAACTCATCATCAGCCTTAGCATTACCAGCCTTTAAACCTTCTTTTTTCATGTGCTTGGTAGGAGTAAATCCTTCCACGCCATAAGGCAAAGCAACTGTTGCACCTTTGTCATTTACTTCGGTAACCGTACCTGTATGCTCTGATCCTTCAATAAAAATTCCTTCAAAAGTTTCCCAAGGATTTTCATCTAATTGCTTGTGTCCAAGGCTTAACCTACGATTTTCACGGTCAATTTCTAAAACCATTACATCCATTTCCTCACCTTTTTTGGTGAATTCTGCTGGATGTTTTATTTTTTTGCTCCAAGAGAGGTCTGAAACGTGAACCAATCCGTCAACGCCTTCTTCCAATTCGATGAATAATCCATAATTAGTAAGGTTACGAACGATACCTTTATGTTTCGATCCAATTGTATATTTAGATTCGATTTTTTCCCATGGATCAGGAGCTAATTGTTTAATACCCAAAGACATTTTTTGTTCATCTTTGTCAAATGATAAAATTACTGCCTCCACCTCGTCACCCACTTTCATAAAGTCTTGAGGATTTTTAAGGTGCTGACTCCAGCTCATTTCTGATACGTGGATTAATCCTTCAATTCCAGGGGTAAGTTCAACAAATGCACCATAATCGGCCACTGTTACTACTTTTCCTTTTATTTTAGAACCTACCTCTAATGAAGCTGTAAGTTCATTCCATGGATTTTCGGTAAGTTGTTTTAATCCTAATGAAATTCGTTTTTTCTCATCATCAAAATCAAGTACCACCACATTGATTTTTTGCTCAAGGTGAAGTACTTCTTCTGGATGATTTACACGTCCCCATGAAATATCTGTGATATGCAATAATCCATCAAGTCCACCGAGGTCGATAAACACACCAAAATTGGTCATGTTTTTAACAACCCCTTCCAGAACTTGTCCTTTTTCCATGCGCGATAATATTTCACCTTTTTGGGCTTCAATATCATCTTCGATAAGGGCTTTGTGAGAAATTACAATATTTTTAAACGCTTCGTTCACCTTCACCACTTTAAATTCCATGGTTTGGCCAACATACACATCGTAATCTTTAATTGGTTTCACATCAATTTGCGAACCGGGAAGGAAAGTATCCATACCCATAATATCTACTACCAATCCGCCTTTAGTACGAGACTTTATAAATCCTCTAACAATTTGGTTTTCGTCTTTGGCTGCAATAATTTTATCCCATGCACTTTCGGCTATTGCTTTTCTACGTGATAAAATTAATTGACCAAGGGTGTCTTCTGTTTTTTCAACATATACATCTACCGAATCTCCAACTGCAAGTTCAGGAATATCCCTAAACTCAGTTCTGTTCACAATTCCATCTGATTTGTAACCTACGTTTACAACAACATCTTTACTGTTCATGGCTACCACGGTTCCTTTTACTACCTGATATTCGGCCAATTGAGTAAATGTACCTTTGTACATATCAATCATTGATTGTTTAGAGCCGTCATCATAACTGGCAAAACCTTCTTTGTCCATGCTCCAGTCAAAATCGCTTGATGGTTCAGGGGCATTGGTCGTTTCAGTTTGTACTTTAGGAGTTTTTGAGTTTGAAGTTTTTACTTCGGCTAAAGGTTCTGAAATTTCAGCAACCGGTTCCTCTTTGGTTTCAATTTCGGGTTCTGAGATTTCAGCTACAGGTTCCGTAATTTTTTCAACAGACTCTTCAACATTGGCTGTAATTTCTTCAGTTGCTTGTTTTACTTCGGCTGTTGGCAATTCTGTTTCAGCCTCCAATTCTTGTGTTTCTTCTGTGATAGGCATTTCATTTGTGATGGTCTCTTCCTCGCTGTGAGTAGATTCCGGGGCTACTATCCCCTCTTCGATTTCTTGTGTGTTTTCAGTCAAATTTTATGTTCCTCCTTTGAATGGGCGGCAAAACTAAAATTTTATACCCGAAAAAGCAATTATTAAATTAGAAAAAATTGATGGTTTGAATTAAATTAAGTGGTTTATTTTTAAATAAAGATATAAATGGAAACACTTATGAGTATTATACCTAAAATATCAATAATTGCCCCAACGCTTAACATGTGTTTAACTGGGAATAACTTACTGCCGTAAACTATGGTATTAGGGGCGGTCGCTACAGGTAAAATATATCCTAAGGATGCGGCCAAAGTAGCTGGAATCATTAATAAAAAAGGGTCTATTTGTAAACTCGTGCTAAGTACCAATAATATTGGTAAGGCTAATTGTATGCTTGCAACATTGGAGGCGAATTCACTAATTAGGCATACAACTGCACATATGGAAGCTATCATAAAAAAAGGATGAACACCTTTTAAAAAATTTAACTGAGCAGCTAACCAATTACTTAACCCTGATACTTCAAAACCTTTGGCAATTGCAAACCCGCTACCAAAAAGCAAAATTATATCGTAAGGGATCTTTTTTGCATCTTCCCAGATAAGTATATGCTGACCTTTTTCTTTTTTGCTCGGAATTATAAAAAGTAAGAAGGCCATAAATATGGCTACGGTGCTATCAAGGACAAATTCTTTACCATTAATATCAAATAATTTTCCCCATCCATAAAATTTGAAATTTCCAAAATCCATATTACTTCGAGTAAACCATAAAAAGGCCGTTATGGAAAATAATAAAGTTACAGTTTTTTCTTCAAACGAAAACGGACCTAATTTTTTATAGGCATCTTTAAAATAACTTTTATCAAACTTGATATTAGATGCCTTGGTAATGAACTTGTATCGAAGAATAAAAAAAGTACCAATTAATAAAGTAAGGGATATTGGGAATGCCACTGCAAACCATTTGGTAAAAGTCATGGCTTCGGCATCAGGTAAATTACTTTGATAAAAACTGTAAAAAATCATGTTGGTAGGTGTTCCTACTAAAGTTGCCATTCCACCAATGGAGGCTGAATAAGCTAATCCCAGCAACAAGGCAGAAGGGATTTTGTTTTTTATTGTTTCACCAATTTCCTGCTGTATATTATAATTAATAGCAATAACTGCAGCCAGAAGCATCATAACGGTAGCCGTATTCGACATCCACATGGAAATAAAATAGGAGGTGAACATAACTCCAGCCAATATATTTACCGGAGAAGTTCCTATTAGAGAAAGTATTTTTAATGAAATCCGTTTATGTAAATTCCATTTTTCGATAGCAAACGAAAGTATAAATCCCCCTACAAATAAAAAAATAACCTGATCATTATATTGTGAGGCTGTTGTTTTTGCGTCCAGTATACCCATGGTAGGCAGCAAAATGAGTGGCAGTAGAGAGGTGACTGCCAGATCTACCACTTCGGTAAGCCACCAAAAGGCAATCCATACCGTAATACCCGCCATAAGTGATACATTTGGGTTTTCAGGGCTAAGGTTGGTGTATGTTATTATTAAAAAGAAAAAAAATGGGCCCGAAAGTAATTTAAGTAGCCAGCTTGTCTTCATTTTTACGTTTGGCAAAAGTATCTTTTCATATTTAAAAAAAAATTAATTTTTGAAAACGTTGAAATTGAGAATCTGATTTTTTTCCAATACAATGTATCTTAAAAGGATAATCTCTTTGTTCACAGTTAAATTAGTCACCGGATTTTTGGTCAGTATACCGTAAATAAATAATGACAATTATAAATTGGATGTAACCTTTTTAAACATTGGGGAGTCTATAAATACATAGGTTCAGCCTTGAATAAATCAAAAATAAAAAAAAGAAATAAGAATTATTTTACCATCGATGTTTTTTTAATGGTGTTTGTTCTTATTTTTGTTTAATAATAATTAAAAAAATTATGAAAAAAGTATTCCTTACTTTACTTATTAGTTCAGCATTTACTGCTTCATTTGCCCAAACTTCAAAAGCCATTTATACAAGTGGCTCTTACTCTGAAATTGGTGATTTTAATCCCACCGATGCTACTTTTTCAAACCCGCAATTTGCAGGAAATGTAATAACAACTCCTCGAGATTTTATCTACGATGCCAAAAATGGCCACGTTATTTATCAGGACAAAACCAATGGTTTGGTCTTTTCTACTCTCTCAGGAAATAAAATTAATCCAAAGAGCCTTAACATGAACACGAATGTTATGGCTCCAGCTTATATACCTTCGTCAGAATCAGTTATTTGTTTTAATGTTCAAAAGGAATTTAACGGATACGGAAGCAATGAAGAAAATTTATTTCTTTCAAAAATTGACGTTAACAAAGGAACCATTAAAAATCTTATTAAATTTTCGGATTTGTCATTCGATAATGTATCTGCGCCTTTTTACGGAAAAGTAACCACACAAGATCGCTTTACAGGAAAAATGACGGATAAAGATGTTGCCATTAGCAAGCCAATATATGTTCCCGAAAAAGATTTATATATTGTTTTGATTCGCGATGTAACTGGAACAAACCGTTTATATAAAATTCATGTAAACTCACCAACAGCAAATGTTTCAAGCACACGTTGTGATTATAATATTATTGATATGAAACATTTAGTAGGAACTGAAATTGCCAAAGCTTTGTTTTTTGAAAAATCAGGAAATAATTATGAATTGAAAGTTGGTGATTTAAATATCACCACCAATGAAATGACAAATATCACCTACATTAAATCATTTAGCTCCAACGGAAAAACTATTATTGACAATGGTTCAATTAAATTTAATAATGACCAATCCCAATTGTATGTTTCAAGTTTTGAAGCGGGTCAAACCAATATTTACAATTTAAATATTGATAATAACCAAAATAACTCTGTAAAATCTTTTTCGGGTTATATACAATTTGATTTTGGGTTTAATGAATCCTATTATAAACCTGTAACTTATTCAAGTATTTTTG
>JBJXDS010000347.1:0-2516 GCA_046154525.1 Bacteroidia bacterium | reverse complement strand
AAAAAACGGAAATTGTATAAAACAATGGAGGCACTTTTTGATACCATAAGCAGCCTAAAAGCCGATACCAATGCCATACCTGTTTTACCAGTTTTTGTATCCGAAACCCTGAGCGATTTTTATTATAACAAAAACCCCTTTAGAAACAAGGAGGTTATTAAAGCCACCAGAATAAAAGGTGTAGGAGTGGGTGAAGATAGCTATGTGGCCCAGGTGTTAGGTTCCTCTTTTCAGCAGTATAATTTTTATGAAAACAATCTTTATCTGTTTGATAAGGATTTTATTTCCCCTATTTCAGGGCTGTCGCTTAATTATTACAACTATATGCTGGTAGACAGTATGGAAATTGATGGCCGAAAAACGTATAAAATTCAGGTTTGGCCAAAAAATAAAAAAGACCTTGTATTCACAGGCAACATCTGGATTCAGGATTCTACGTTTGCGCTGAAACGTGTAATTTTAGAAATATCAAAAGAAGCCAACATTAATTTTATTGAAAAAATTAAAATCCAGCAGGAAATGATTGAGGTGGAAAAGGATATGTGGCTTCCCGAAAAAACAAGGGTGCTAATTGATGTGGCTGAAATTACAGATAATACGTTGGGCATGATAGGTACCTATTATACCAGTACAAAACATCAAAAGATAAATATAAAACATGATGCCAAGTTTTTTGAACAAAAAGTAGCCGTAATAGAAGATGCGTATTCTAAAGACGATCATTTTTGGGACACAGCCCGGCATGAGCAATTATCAACCGCCGACATAAAAATATTTAATTTGGTTGATTCGTTCCGCAATCAACCGATGGTAAGAACGTATGTGGATTTTGTAGAAATAGTTGCAGAGGGTTACAAACCCATAGCCAAAGGATACCTGGAATTAGGCCCATATATTACCACCATCGCCTGGAACCCCTTAGAAGGATTTAGGCTGAGAGCCGGGATGAGAACTACCGAAAAGCTTTTTAAAAATGCGCAATATGAAGCCTACCTTGCCTATGGTTTTGATGACAATAAGTTCAAATATGGAGCAGATGCTATTTGGATGCTTGATAGAAAAAAATGGAGCCGTGCAGGATTGGGTTTTAAAAAAGATGTAGACCTATTAGGGGTTACCGATAATCCATTTATTACCAGTAATTTGTTTAAAGCTTTTAGCACCCTTGGCTCCACAAGGCTTAATTATACCTTTGAATACAAAGCCTGGGCCCAGCGTGAAATTATTAAGGGTATTACCTTAATTGCCAATTTCAGACATAATGATTATGAATTTGTACCTAATCCATCCTACAATTTTGCTTTTTATGAAAACCCAAACACCATGGTCATTTCAAATAAATTTAGTAGCACTACCCTTAATTTAGAAACTCGCATATCGCTTAAGCAGCAGTGGGTATTCAGGCATATCGAACGCTATAATTTTGGAAATTTAAAACAACCTGTTTTTACTTTGAATTACACCAAGGGACTGGATGGTATTTTGGGTGGTGAATACAATTTTGATAAAGTTGGGTTTAAAGTTTGGCAATACAATAGCTGGGGCAATTTTGGCAATTTTGAATACACCATACAAGCTGGTAAAACATTTGGCACTATACCCTACCCCATATTGGAAGTGGCCCGGGGCAACGAGTCTTATATTTCTGCATATTATGCTTATAACCTTATGAACTTTTTTGAATTTGTAAGCGATCAATATGTTTCGATGCAGTATGAACACAATGACAATGGATTAATTTTTAACCGCATCCCGCTTATAAAAAAATTAAAATGGCGATTTTTTTATAATTTCAAATCCATTTATGGAAGCCTGTACAATAGTAATTTAAGATTGATACCGCCTCAAGATGAAACCGGAAAATTTGTTACCCCAATTGGTGAATTTAAAAAAGGGAAACCTTACGTTGAATTGGGCTATGGTATCGAAAATATTTTCAAATTTGTAAGGCTTGATTTTATTCATCGTGTAAATTATCTCGATAATAAGGATATAAATCCGTTTGGTATAAAAGTAAATTTTGTGATTAAATTCTAATAAAAACGCCAATTTACTTCTGAAAAATTGTCTTTAAAATCACTCAAAACATATTATTGAATTTCAAGCTCAAAATATCTACTTTTGCCGTCTTTAAAAAAAATCGCATTAAAATTATAACAAATGAAAAATAAAGGTTTTGTACAAATTTTTACAGTCCTTTTATCTATTGCCTGTATTTACCAGTTATCATTTACCTGGAAAACACGCAGTGTAGAAAAGCAAGCCAGAGAATGGGCAAAAAAAACAGGGAACCCCGAAGCTAAGTATTTAGATTCGGTAGGATCGGCCACAGTGTATAATATGCTAGGCCTTTTTAAATACACCTATTTAGAATGTAAAGAAAAAGAAATTGGATTGGGGCTGGACTTAAAAGGGGGTATGAACGTGACCATGGAAGTTTCGGTTCCCGATATTGTTAAAAGTTTATCAAACAATGCCAAAGATCCTTTGATGATAACGACAATTTTGTCTTCCCG
>JBJXDS010000346.1:0-5083 GCA_046154525.1 Bacteroidia bacterium | reverse complement strand
TTAACGGAAGCAGAAATAGTAGTATCAGGTGGACGAGGAATGAAAGGGCCCGAAAATTGGGGTATGATAGAAGAGTTAGCATCAATTTTAGGTGCAGCTACAGCTTGTTCAAAACCCGTAGCAGATATGGATTGGAGGCCACATGAGGAGCATGTAGGCCAAACAGGAATTACCATAAAACCAAATTTATACATTGCCATAGGCATTTCAGGGGCTATTCAGCACTTGGCTGGAGTAAGCTCAAGCAAGGTGATATGTGTAATTAATAAGGATGCCGAAGCACCTTTTTTTAAAGCGGCTGATTATGGTATTGTTGGTGATGCATTTGAAATATTACCAAAGTTGATAGAACAGGCAAAACGATTAAAAAATTAATAATAATTTTATGACAAGTAAGGTGAAATTAGAAGTGGTAGGTTTGACATCTGGTCAAACTCAAAACGGTTCTTACACCTTGATAATGGGCGAAAAGGGCAGCAAGGTAAAATTACCAATTGTAATTGGAAATTACGAAGCCCAAACCATAGCTTTCGAAATGGAGGGATTAAAACCCTCACGTCCAATGACCCACGATTTATTTAAAAGTTTTGCTCAGGCCTTTCACATTAAATTAATTGAAGTTTTTATTAACGATTTACAGGAAGGTGTTTTTTACTCTCAACTTATTTTTGAAATGGGTGGAAGTCCAATGAATATTGACGCCCGAACTTCTGATGCTATTAGTTTGGCATTACGATTTAAAAGCCCCATTTATATTAAAAAAACAATATTGGATAATGCAGGTATTGTTTTAGAAGATGACGATACTGATGCTCCAGCCCGGCCAAATGATGATCTACCTCCTACCGGAGCTACTGCATTTAAAGATAATTTTAATAGTTTAACGCTTAATGAACTTGAAGAATTATTAAAAGATGCCCTAGCAGATGAAGATTATGATAAGGCTGCACTAATAAGAGACGAAATAACGATGAGGAATATGAGCTAATTTAATTGGAAATTAGAAATTAGAAATTTGGAATTCAAAACTATATTTGCATACTTAATAACATGAACAAAAAATTAAATCTTATTATATTTTTAGTAATCGTTTTAGCGGTGTTCAGCCGTTTGTTTATTACCATTCCTAACTTTTCGGCCATTGGGGCATTGGCATTATTTTGTGGGGCAATAGCTTATAGAAATAAACTTTCCATTCTAATCCCATTTATAGCCTTAATTTTTGGCGATGTATTATTGGCTTTAAAAAACGACAGGTCATACACCGAATATTTCAGTAATGGTCATTTCATTTTTATTTATGTGGCATACATTGGTATTTGGTTTATTGGTAGTGGGTTTAAAAATCGATTAAAATTTTCTAATATAATTTTTGCTTCAGTTATTTCATCCGTAGCTTTTTTCTTGTTCACTAATTTTGGCTCATGGTTACAATTACCTTATGCCAAAACATTGGGCGGATTAGGACAATCATACTTAGCAGGTTTGGTTTTTTATAAAGGCGATTTACTTTCCAATTTCTTTTTAAATCAGGTGGTAGGTGATTTATTTTTTACAACTCTTTTCTTTGGATGTTATTTTTTAATAACCCGTGAAGATTTTTCAAAATTAAGGCCCATTAAGGTTAAGAATTAAAGTAAAATTTTAAAATTATTTTCTATAAGCCTAAACCCGGAATGGTAGGCATTACATGTTTCATTTCATCAGCCATGATGCGGTCGGCTTTTTCAAGGGCATTGTTTACGGCTACTAAAACAAGGTTTTCAATTTCCAGTTTTCCTCTAACATTTAATACCCCCTGATTAATATCAATTTTTGTTATTTTCCTTCCTCCCGTGGCGGTTACCATAACTTCACCCTGGTATGATTCACCTTCTACAGTCATGGATTCCAGTCGTTTTTTTACTTCCTCCATTTTGCCTTTGGCTTCCATCAGTTCTTTTATTTTTCCAAACATGGGGCAAATATAGAACGCAGATGACACAGATTGAAAAGATAAAAAATGATAAATTTAAAATCATAATTACTCAAACCCATCTGCCTCATCTTCGTTCCAATCCTAATGCCTATTTTTGTGCTCAATATGCAATCGGAAATGGTGGCCAAATGGCAAAGGATTATTCAAAAAATTCAACAGGATTTTAATAAAACACCAGATGTTAACGCCATCTTGTTTTTAATAGGCATGCGTGAATTTGGATTGCCCCGCGAAAAATTTACAAAGGAAGAAAAAGTAGAATTAATGCACATAGCCGTTTGCCGATTGTTGAGCAGTTCGGGGTATTATGAATTAGAAGGAATTGATAAAGATGGATGGCCTCATTGGAAATCTATAAAAAAACTTCCATTTATTGACGTGTTTCAACAAGAAACTTTTTTGCGCCAGCACATTATTGACTATTTTGAAACTGAAGGATTGATGGAGTAGGTCTCCCCAACCCATTAGAAGGACTCCTCCCTCAAAAAACCCACTCCTACCCCAGGATTTAGGAGAGGCCTTTAATAGCGTCCACCAATTTATCCAAATCAGATATTGAAGTAAAAAGATGAGGTGTAACCCTTACGCCTTTAATATGGGGATGATCTATAGCTACAGTAAAAATTTTATGGTCTTTAAAAAGCGTATCTGCTAATTGTGTTGGCGTATATCCCTTAACCGAAAAATTGGCGATTGCTCCTCCCCTTTCTTCAGCATAAGGCGTATTCATCGTTACATTTTCAAAATCCTTTACCTTGCTTACCCAATAATTTCTTAAGTAGCGCAATCTATCCTGTTTTAGTTTACTTCCAATAGCATTGTGAAACCTAATAGCTTCACTAATAGCCATCACAGTTTGGGGCGGTTTGGTTCCCTGATGTTCAAATTTTCGAATATTGTCTTCTTTAAACTCATCATCTCCCATAAGTGGCCATATTCGAATGATATGTTTTTTATTCATGATTAAAAACCCGGCACCAAGTGGGCAACACATCCATTTATGCAAACTGGCAGCTACATAATCAGCGCCTAGTTCTCCAGGTTTGTAATCAATTTGTGCCACACTGTGGGCTGCATCCACTGCTACCTCTATACCTCTGGCATGGGCTGCTGCAATTATTTTTTTTGCAGGAAGCAATTGACCACTCAAATTAATCATATGGGTAAGATGAATAATTTTAGTTTTGGCGGTGGCTAATGAAAGATACGCGTTAACTAATTCTTCATCCGAAACTGGGTGTAGTGGTATCTGGGCAACTTTTACTTCTATTCCATGTCGCTTTTCCTGTTGCCTAAAGGCCGCTACCATGCTCCCATAATCTTGGTTGCCAATTATCACCTCATCCCCCTTTTGCCAAGGATAGCCAGAAATTATGGTATTCAACCCTTCTGTAGTATTTCGGGTCAATATCAACTCTTCGGAATCACAACCCAAAAATTCCGACAAATTTTTTCGTGTTTGTTCAATGGCATCGCGTTGATCACGCCTCATAAACCAACTGGTTTTATTATTAATATAATGTTCTTTATTTTGGTGAAATTGCTCTGTACTGAAAGGCTGTGGGCTAAAATAGCCGTTTTCAAGATTGATAAAATCTTTTGAATAATTAAACATTCCTCTTACTATTTCCCAATAATATTCATTGGTTATCGGCTCGTCGCCCTTTTTATTTATTAAGTTATTATAAATCTCTGCTCCCATATCGTCAATTAAAGGATGTGATAGACCTGCCAATGGCAACCCTGCCAAAAAAGCCCCTGTTTGGGTTATGAATTTAATACGTTGCATTTTACCAAATTTATTCTGCTAAAGTAATACCATAAAACTCAAATTACAATTGTAGGTTACCCTAAGCAAGTTGATTACAAATTGTCAAAGTTTTGAAATAAAAATTTTAATGACATTGGGCTGATAGGCATCAGGTTCACTTTTCTGTCTTTATAGTATAAAGATATTATTATGTCACGGATACATTGCCCCAATTGCAGCCATCACAGTTATCATATTGCTATGAACAACGATGGAAAACCAAGTCATTTATTGGTTGGTAAAGTTTTATTAAAGTTAGGGTATATACCTTCGTTTATTAGAAATTTTCCGATTCAATGCAATACGTGCAGCTATAGCTGGAAAGCATAAAATGCAAAGGTTAGGAAAAAAAGATTAAAGAAAATAACTACCAATCATCCTTTTTTTTAGCTGGAGGGCTTTTAACAGCTTTTTTCAAATCAGCTTTCAGGTTGTCAAAATAGGTGTTAGTTTGCTGCAGATAGCCCTGATAAACTTCTTTATAATATTGGTCCTTGGTATTCATCCATTTTGAAACGTCATAATAGGAAGCTTGTTTCCAATTAATTTTTGATATTTCATATTTAAATTTTCCGTCCTTAAAATTTAATTTAATAGTATACCCCACCATACCGTCAAACGATTCAGTTCCCTTTTTATCAGTACTTGTAATCCTAAATTGGGCTTTACCTACTATTTCACCTGTGGCCGGGTCCTTTGATTGAATGAACCCTGTTGGGTTTGGATAAAATTTATTAATCCAAACCATGGCCCTGTCATACAATTCAGCCTGGGTAGCTCCCGATACTTCTATAACCTCTGTTATCAGGGCTTGCTTGGTTTCCTCATCCACGGGGATGGTTTGTTGGGAATAGGAAAATAAAGAGATTGTAATAAACGTGAGGCTGAAAAATTGTTTTATCATTATAGTGTTACTATTACTGAATTAAACTCCAAAGGTATACCATTTATTGTATTTGCCCGTTTCATAATTGAGTTACTTTTGCGTTTTAAAAAACAGAAAAATAAATTAACCATTCTATAATCAATTGAATTTTTTCGCCCATTATCATTTTTATCATCAGCCTCAAAACAATTGGCACAATGCAGGATTGTTGTTCCCCGATTTGTTAAGGATATTCACCAAAAACCAAAGAGTTTCAGAAAAAAGTGATATAAAATTTATTAATGAAAATGAAATAAACCTTTATAAAGGAATTCAAAATCATTTTAAAGCAGATAAAATTTTTCATGACTGGACTTGGTTTAAAGAAAAAAATCATGAACTAGCCCTTATAATACGCGAAAGTAAATTG
>JBJXDS010000345.1:0-7654 GCA_046154525.1 Bacteroidia bacterium | reverse complement strand
AAGATGCTTCCTTCGTCAGCATGACAATTCATAGCCGCTGTTATGCCGACGAAGGAAGCATCTTTTGGTAATTAGCCTTTCACCGATTAATTTCAACTAACAATAGAATTCCGAATTTGATTTGGGTAATAAAGATTTGATTTGCCCGTTTATCCATCTTTATACCCTTTATACATGATTAAAAAAATACCCGGGATTATATTATTCCTTTTTGTTTCTAATTTTACATTCGCACAATCTAAACTAACAATAAGTGGTACACTGGCCGATAATAGTGATAAAAAGGCTTTAGAATTTGCCACTGTTTCACTCATTGATACTCTTACCAAACTACCAAAATCGAATACCTTTACCAATGAAAATGGAAAATTTGTATTTGATAATATTACTTCTGGGGATTATTTCATAACTGTAAATACAAAAGGCTTTACTGTTTATAAATCTAAAACCATAGTCTTAGAAAAAACGGCCATTGTTTTAGATACCCTTTTTATTGAAAAATCATCGAAGGAATTAAAAGAAATAACAGTAGTGGCTGCAAAGCCGTTGCTCGAAATTGAAACCGATAAAATTATTTATAATGTAGAAAACGATGTCACCCTGCAAGGTATGATGGCCTTGGATGCGTTAAAAAAATTGCCATTTGTAACCGTGGATGCCGAAGATAATATTCAGGTAAAAGGAAGCTCCAATTTTAAAGTATTATTAAATGGAAAAAGTACATCCATTGTGGCCAAAAACCCTTCAGAAGCACTTAAATCTTTTCCCACAGCCCTTATCAAACGCATAGAAGTAATAACAGAACCTTCTGCCAAATATGATGCCGATGGAACTGCCGGAATAATAAATATTATTACTCAAAAAAAAGTGGTTGGCTATAATGGTAATGTATACCTGAACTATAGTACCCGTGGTCAAAACCAGGGCGGAGGAAGCCTTAATATAAAATGGGGCAAATTGGGTTTTTCATCCTATTTCGGTGGTAACATGTATAAATATGTGAACCAAACCACCTCCGATCTGTACCGCCTTAATAAAACTCCTGGTTACAAAAGCAGATTAAACCAACATAGCACCAGCAATAGTAATGGATACTGGCAATGGGGAAACATGGAATTGGCTTATGATTTTGATACCCTTCACACCCTTAGTATTTACGCCTCGCCTAATGGTGGCGCTTATAACAGCAATTCGGATCAAATTACCGAAATAAGAGATAGTGCAGGTCTGCTTTCCCAATCGTTTAAAACCGATATAAACAGTGAAAATAAAAATCCTAGTTTTGATATTGGATTGGACTTTTCAAAACGTTTTAAGGATAATGAAGATCACGAAATTTCTTTTTCGGCCTTAAGGCAAACCAGTAAAGACAATTCCAACTACGTTTCTATTCAAGATTATTTAAACATTGATGACCGGGATATTTTTAATACCAACCGTTCCAAAAATATTGAACACACCTTTAATTTGGATTACGAAAAGCCTTTTAAAAATGAAGGTAGTCTTGAAACAGGAGGTAAAATTATACTGCGCAATTTAGTATCAGACTATCAACTTTTACAGCGCATCAATTCGTTTGAAGAATATCAGGAGAATGCTAGCCTAACCAACAGCCTTCACTATAACCAAAATGTAGGTAGTATTTACAGCGTGTATGCTATGCCTTATAAAAAATTCAGGTTTAAAGTAGGCTTAAGAGCTGAGCAAACCTGGATAAATGCAAGCTTTAATAACGATTCACTGCCCATTACCAGCAATTATTTAAACCTAATACCAACGGCAGCCATTTCTAAAAAAATTAAAAAAATACACACGTTAAAACTTAACTATAGTAAACGCATCCAAAGGCCTTGGATGTATTATTTAAACCCTTACATCAATAATCAAAACCCACGTAGTATTTCCTTTGGCAATCCTAACTTGCTACCCGAAAAAACACATAGTGTTAGTCTTTCGTGGAATTATTTTTTTAAGCAAAACTCATTGGACCTGTCCCTTTCCAATGCTTTTACTGATGATGTTATAACATCCTTTAGCTGGCTAGACAGCAGCGATGTTTCATACACTACCTATTTTAATATGGCCAAAAGTAATAGCCTTGGTTTTAACCTTAGTTTTTATGGGATGCTGTTTAAAAAAATGCAGGTATGGGCAAGTTATCGAACTTCTTATGTAACCATAACCAATAAATTGGATGCCAGCCTGAGCAGAAGTGGTTTTAGCCAAGGTGGGCATGGCAGTGCCACCTACAATTTTAAATATGGCATATCGGCTACATTGGGAGGCTGGATAAATAGAGGGGCTCCTACATTGCAAAGTATAAGACCAGTTAATTATAATTATAATCTAGCAGTTCGGAAGGCTTTATTAAAAAAGAAATTAAACGTGGGATTGGTGGCTAATAATTTTTTAGAACCCAAGCAAAGCCTTAAAACCGTAACCGAAGATGTGACTTTTTACTCTGAATCCTACTGGAACAATAATCTTTTTAGGTATTACAGCATTAGTGTAAGCTATAATTTTGGTAAACTGCGTGAAAACGTGAGCCGGAAAAAAGGAGTGACCAATGATGATAAAAAAGCAGGGGAATAATAATTAAATAACTAATGTTGAATTATTCAATTTCTTAATACCCGATTGAAAGAAGTAATATTGCATAGGAAGTAATTATTGCAATATGACAAACAAAGATTTTAATGATATAATAAACCAGGAAAGTGAACATCTTAAAAAGCTACATGCCATAGTAGATAATACGATAAAAGCCGAAAAATTAATAATTACTAACCTTTTAAATCCGCCTCTGGAAGATATAACCACTGGGCAAAAAATATCAGACCGAGTAGCCAAATTTGGTGGTAGTTGGAAATTCATTATCCTCTTTGGAATTGTGCTGTCGCTTTGGATTATTTTTAACGTAGTAGCATTAGGAAAATATATATTCGACCCCTATCCTTTTATTTTAATGAACCTAATTCTGTCATGTATTGCAGCTTTGCAGGCTCCTATAATAATGATGAGCCAAAACCGGCAGGAAGAAAAAGACCGCAAACGGAGTGAAAATGACTACATGATAAACCTTAAAGCCGAGATGCAAATCAGGAGTCTTAATCAAAAAATAGATTTGCTGCTGGAAGAACAAATTAAAACCCTTTTTGAAACTCAGGGAAAACAGTTTGAATTACTTAAAGAGATTAATACCAAACTAGAGAATCATCTGAAAAAATAAAAACAGAACTGTTTATTTCCAATACCCCACTATTTTATAATAAACCTGATGTGTTCCACCCAAATGCGATTTAAAAACCATTGGGGTTTTATGTTTTATAGTTTCAAGTTTTTTAGGATTAGCCAATAATTCCTTCATGTGTTCAGTAAAATTAAACCCGTTGTGGATGGAAATTCCGATTTTATTTTTTTTAAAATAATCGGCTTCGGGGAATTTAGAATGTTTGTAGCCAAAAAATACCGGAATACCAAATACCGCAGGTTCTATAATATTGTGCAAAGCCCCTGCAAACCCACCCCCAACAAGGGCTACCGTTCCACATTGGTATAAAGAAGATAGATGCCCAACGGTATCAACCAAAATTATTTCAGGATTATCTTCAGGCTTCATTTCCGTAAATCGTTTTAATTTATTTTTACTAAACCTGTTTTCAATTTGTTTTAAATGTTTTTCGGAAACGTCATGCGGGGCAATTATCAGTTTTATTTTATCACCAAGTGAATTCAAACATTGCTGCAAAATCCACTCTTCCTCAGGCCAGGTACTTCCACCTATTATTACAAACGAATCTTTAATAAATAAATTTAATTGAGGAAATTGTTTGGCGGTTTTTGAAATAGTCATTACTCTATCGTAACGCAAATCTCCAGTTACAATTGTGTTTATATTTCGATTCGTGGGGACACGAATCGAGGCGGATGTGCCCTGCTTCGTGTCCCCACGAAGCATTTCATATTTTGAATCGTGAGGATACACATCAAGGCTATGGATTAGTTTTTGAGAATTTTTATTTTGTAAAAATAAAATGTCAAAGTTTTTTAAAGCCTCCCTGAACATGGCTCCCCACCATTGAAAAAACGATTGTTCTTTTCTAAAAAGCCCGTTAATTAAAAGAACCTTTGAACCCTGAATTTTTAGTTGTTCCAAGTGGTTTAACCAAAATTCGTATTTCACAAAAATTGAAATGAAAGGTTGAGCTATGGTTACAAAATCTATGGCATTTTTTGGTGTATCCAATGGCATATACATTACCCCATCAGCATCTTTAAAATTTTTGCGAAGCTCATAACCCGAAGGTGAAAAAAATGTAATCAGGATTTTGGCATCCTCCAAAGGGTTGGCGTTTAATTCGTCAATCACCGGCCTTGCCATTTCAAACTCACCCAGCGATGCACAATGAAACCAGATTAATTTTCCGGGGTTATTTTTTTTAAAATTTATTAAATGATGCCTCCAGTTTTGGCGGCCTTTATAACCCTGATTTATTTTAGAATTAAAGAATCGCCCTATTGAAAAGACCAATTGTAATAGATGGATGGATAAATTATAAAGACTCCTCAATTTTTTTCGAAATAGTTTCCAAAAATAGCTTTAAAATATTGTGCTTTTGTTTTTTGCCACCAAAACACGTAAGCTCAAAATTTACACTAAAATTTTCCGTCGACTTTCGTGTCTTTGTGCTTTAGTGGCTAACCCGAAAAAACAAAAAGCCCCGAAGAATACAAACTCTTCAGGACTTTATTGCAATAATAGTTTGGTATTATTTTCGGTAGCAGTTTACAAAGGCTTTCCATTGTCTGTCGGTCAATATTTCATTAAGTTGACGGAGGAATTTGGCATGACAGTTTTTCAATGCTTCATGTAATTTTTCTTTTAGTTGCAGTTCTCTCAATTCTTTTTGAAAGGCATGACGCAATCTGGCTATGCGTTGCTCATACTCAGCTTCAGTAATTTTTCCAGCCCTTAGTAATTTGGCTTGCTCGGCGGCTAAATCTTTGTATTTGTCCACTAATTTAGCATGAATAGCCCTTGCCCTGTGAATGGCTGAAGCTTTGCAGTCTTTGTATTCACCTAATGCAATGCGGATTTTTTTGATTTGGTCGTCTTCTAATTTCAAATCTTTAAGGCAACGAAGAAAAGAATGATCTCTTACTTTGCTTGTGGATGATGAACTTGATGGAGTTTCTTCAGCACTAAAATCTTCATCAGACACAAGATAGTCAGGGGCTATACCTTCATTTACAGCAACCATTTCGTTGGTTGTTTCATCATACATAATTTCAAATGCATCACTTTCAGTTTCTGTTTGCATAGCCAGAGCCTGGATCTCGGTTTCAGAAGCATCGTTTAGGGTAGGATTCAAAATCATTTGTTCTTTGCGGCAGCCAATTAATGCTATTGCGATAATCCCGAAGGCAAGAGCGGCTTTTTTAAAATTTCGTTTCATAATTCTTAATTTTTAAGTAGTATGATGGTTAGACAAACGAATTCTTTAAAAATGTTTCATCGATAAAAAAATAGTTTTTAATTAGCTTGTTTTAAGGGGAATAAAAATAAATAAGTTAAATTTTTATTCAAAAAACTCCTCTTCATTGGCTTTTTTAAGATAGATAGGAACTGTAATAGTAAATTTTAAACCCGTTAATAAGTCCAACCGTTTTTCATTATCGGCCATTCTGGTGTCAAAATTAAAACTGCGGCGGTTTTGGGTAAAGCCCTGTGTAAACTCCACCCCTAACGAAAAATTAATACGTTTTTTAGGGTCTAAAAACCGGTAGCCAATATATTGTGTGGCTGCCGGGCCAAAGGTCAAGCGGTCATACCCTTTTTTATATTCGTCCGTTAGTTGGGGAACAGTATTGGTAGAGTAAATACGGATTTTATGTTGCAAATAGCCGCCTCCCAAACTTATAAATAAACCTGAATTTTTGTTTATCCCACCAAACGAAATTATTCTACCAACCGAAGCCCCAAAATACATGCCCCGCTGGTCTAAACCGACCACTGAAAATTGTCCGTTTTCATCAATTATTTCACCCGTTGAACCTTTCATAGAATCCAAAACACCCCTTTCTTTTACAATATTACCAAATATAAAATGGCCACCAATACCAAACACCCAGTTACTAGTTGTTTTATAATTTAAATCCACCCCTAAGGAGGCATCTTTGCCAAACCGTTTTATCAAATCTCCTCCGGGATATTGCTGCTTCAAGGTAATATCAAATAAAAGGGCTTGCTTGGCTTCAAACTTTCGTTGAAAAACAGTTTGGGCGTTAGCCGAAAACGTAAAAACTGAAAAAAATAAAAGATAAAAATATTTGTTCACGATTATTTAATAAAGCAAAGGTATTTGAAACCACGTTATCCCCAAAGAATATTAAATTTGTGGCCTTATAATTTATAAACGGTAAATGCAAAAAATACAAATGGTGGACTTGCAAAGTCAGTATCACCGAATAAAACCTGAAATAGATGCCGCCATCACCGAAGTTTTAGAATCCACTCATTTTATTAATGGTCCTCAGGTAGGCGAGTTTGCAAAAAATTTGGCAAAATATACCGGGGCGGGTTATGTAATACCCTGCGCCAACGGAACCGATGCTTTGCAAATAGCTATGATGGCACTTAATCTAAAACCAGGTGATGAGGTAATAACCGCAACGTTTACCTATGCTGCCACCGCCGAAGTAATAGCTTTACTAGGACTAAAACCCGTTTTAGTGGAAGTGAATCTGAATACATTTTGCATTGACCCGGTTGCTATGGAAGCGGCCATTACCTCAAAAACCAAAGCCATTGTACCTGTTCATTTGTTTGGTCAATGTGCAGATATGGAAACCATAATGGCTATTGCCACCAAATATAATTTATATGTAATTGAAGATTTGGCGCAAGCCATTGGCTCGGTTTATACCTTTAGTGATGGTACAAAAAAACAAGCCGGAACCATGGGTCATATTGGAACTACCTCATTTTTTCCTTCAAAAAATTTGGGATGTTATGGTGATGGTGGAGCATTATTCACTAATGATGAAGCGATTGCTCAGGATATAAAAATGATTGCCAATCATGGGCAACGGGTTAAATATTACCATGAAGTGATTGGGGTAAACTCACGTTTGGATACTTTGCAGGCTGCCATATTGGATGTAAAATTAAAATACCTGAATGAGTATTGCGAAGCCAGACAAAAGGTGGCGGCTTACTACGACGAGGCTTTAGCTAATCATCCTAATTTTAAAATTCCGGTACGTGATCCAAAATCAACCCACGTTTTTCACCAATACAATTTGCAGATTTGCGGCATAAACCGGGATGATTTAAAAAAACAATTGGAAGATAAAGGAATTCCAAGCATGATTTATTATCCTTTACCACTTCATTTTCAAAAAGCATTTGGTTCTGAAAATTATAGTGAAGGTCAATTCCCGATTTCTGAAAACTTATGTGAATGTGTTTTGGCTTTGCCAATAAGTACAGAAATGGATGAGGAGCAACTTTCTTACATAGTTTCGGAATTAAAAGCGATTTGAAGAGTTGGAAATTTGAAGATTTGGAAATTTGGAAATGATGGCCTCGCGACAAAATAAACTTTATTTGATTATTTGGAAATTTGGAAATGATAGTTTTGCAAAAAATTAA
>JBJXDS010000344.1:0-11784 GCA_046154525.1 Bacteroidia bacterium | reverse complement strand
ATATATTTTAGATGCCAATGATTTTATCTCAAAATTACGATAATACTGTCAGTATAGACAACAGGAAGTTGGAAAGGGTTGCTTTTGAACAATTAACATAAAGACCACAGTTTAATCCATGGTCTATATGTTTATTCACCCCTTATCAAAGTCACCGTTCCGGAAAACCTTGATTTAACAAACAGAGAGTCCCCTTCGTATTCACAAATATAGAGGTAGGTTCCTTCAGGGCATTTTCGCCCTGTGTTTTTTACCCTGCCATTCCAGCAGGAATTAAAATCGGTGGTTTCAAACATTTTTAAACCCCACCGGTCGTAAATAACCAATTTAAACTTGGAACATTCATTTAAAAACCCTCCAAAATGGAAGCAGTTATTAAAATCATCTCCATCGGGGGTAAACACATTTATGGGGACAAATTTATCAGCCGGGGTTCCATTAATTTTTACATGCACTTCAGCGGTGTCAGAACATGGTTTATCTTTATTGGTTATCAGGGTTATTATAAACGTTCCTGAATCGTGGTATTCATATCGTCCGGGGTTTGCATCTTCGCCAGTTTTTCCATCCCCAAAATCCCAATGGGTGGTTTCAAAATCACTACCGGTATTCTTTATTTCTATCTGGCTAATACATTCAAAGGATTTTATTTCAAAACCGGCATGGCTTTGTTTTATAATATTAACGGTTCTAAAAGCTGTGTCAGAAACATTGCAGGTATTGGTGTCAATGGCAATTAGCCTAACATTAAATGAGCCTACTTTTGAGTAGATGTTTTTTGGATTTGTTTGTGTTGAGGAATTGCCATCCCCAAAATCCCAAAGATAATTTCCTGTTCCATTAGTCAGGTTGGTAAACTGTACATCACCCGGATCGCATAAGGTAGTGTCGGGTATAAAATCAGCGTTTATATATGTGTTTACTTTAATTTCAAAAGTTTTTGAAAGGGTATCAGAACAGAGTGTGTTATCGGCCACCAGGGTTATTTTGTAAATGCCAGGACCCGGATATTTATAAATGCCGGGATTGGGGTTTTGGTCACTTTTTCCATCCCCATAGTCCCAATGCAAAATCAGGTAATCTTTGCTTTTATTAATAATTTCAACCTGATTCAAACATTTGAATTCTTTAATATTAAAATCGGCAGTTGGGTGCACCAGCACATTTACAAGGCGAGTAATACTGTCCGAAATATTACATGTGGCCGAATCGGTAACAAGTAGTTTTATGGTGTATTTTCCCGTGGAGGGATAACTGTGCAAAGGGTTTTTAGTGCTGGAAGTTTTTCCGTCCCCAAAATTCCATTTAAAAATACTGTTGCCTATACTTTGATTGGTAAACTGAATTTCAGCAGGGCCACATAATGTGGTATCAGGAATAAATTTAGCTTTGGCATAGGTAATTTCTTTTATTTCAAATGAAACAGATGCGGTGTCCGAACAAAGTTTATTGGCATCGGTTATTAATGTAATTTTATAAATGCCCGTAGCATATTTATAAATTCCGGGGTTGGGGTTTTGATCTTTGTTCCCATCTCCATAATCCCAATCCAAAACCGTGTAATCCTCACTTTTATTTATAATTTCAACCTGCTTTTCGCAATGCGAATTTTTAATTACAAAATCGGCTGTTGGCCTTTGCAATACAGTAACTTCTTTGATAATTGTATCCGAAACATTGCAGGTATTAGAGTCGATGGCGATAAGTCTCAACTTGTATTTACCAGTATTCGGATAACTATGATTTGGGTGTTTTATTATTGAGGTATCACCATCACCAAAATCCCATTTGTATTGTCCGTTTCCGGTGCTTTGATTGGTAAATTGTATTTGGGCTGGGCCGCATAGAGTTGGATCAGGGATAAATTTGGCCTTAACCAAATTATTAATTTGAAAATCTATTTTAAAAGCAGCATTGCTGCACCGCCAGCTTACATTTTTAGGAAAAGCTGAACCTGAAGTTGTTGGAAAATCATTTAATGTTGCACCTGGAGTATTTGGGCAACTGGAACAAACCGATTGATAAATAACCCCCCGTTTATCAAACCTGCTGGTACCGCCATCCACATGATCGCGCGATTTATTACCCCCATAATAGGTAGCAAACAAAAGCCCCGCAAGGTTTTTCCCAAATACTGCCAAATAAAAATCGGAACCATCGGTAGTTGTTTGCAAGGCATTGGATGTAATTGGCAGCCCGGTTGTGGTTCCAATGTGGCCTGCTCCCACGTTGGATCCCCATCCAGAAAGATAAATATTACCACATGAATCTACCAAAAAAGCTGATGGCGAAATATTGGGGCTGTTGGCCCGGGTTCCAAAAACCGTTTGTTTTTTTATCGCGCTAAAATTTGAATCGGTTATTAAAATAAATTGGCCTGAATTTTTGGTGTAAGTGTAGACCCCTGTGGAAGGGGTAATATTGCCTTCGGTTTGGCCTGTGGCATATACTTTTCCCAATTTATCAATTTCTAAAAAATAAATTTGGTCATAAGCTGTTGTTCCATAATAAGTAGCATTTTTAAGGGCAAATGAATTTTTATCATAGCTTGCCAAAAAACCATCAATTCCTGCATTGTATTTTTTATTAAAAACTCCTGTTGTGGTTGGGAGATTATCACTAAATGTACCCCCTGCTATGTATATTTTTTCGTTTTTATCAAACTCCAGACTGTAAATACCATCGCTTCCTTTCCCTCCAAAATAAGTGGACCAAAGAAGGGTGTCCAAACCTTTTGAAAATTTTAAACATAGCCCATCAGCCGGTCCTTCCAACGATGACTTGGTAGCTTTTTTAACAGGAATATTATTTGAATTAGTGCTGCTCACCACATATACATTGTTGGCCTTGTCGGTCAATACCTCACCCCTAAAATCATCGGCATAATTGTATTTCAATGCCGCATCGGTTAATCCATCATTATCTTTTCCTCCAAAAAACGTAGCACCCCTTAAACTGTCCCCATGAATTGAAAGTTTAAAAACAACAATATCGGTAAAGACAAGGGTATCGGTATAACTGTTATGTGAAGTATCGTACCCATTGGCTTTCATGGGGAAATCGCGGGAATAGGAGGTTCCAAAAACCACCAGTTCTGTATCGCTATTTACCACCATACTATGGGGATAATCGTCTTCCACGCCACCCACATAAGTAGCATAAAGTAAAGTCTTGCCCGTAGAATCGTATTTGCTAATAGTAATATCGCAGGGTAAATTTACGGGTTCTAATCCCTGGCCGCCCTTGCATTTGGTTTGAAAAGCACCGGTGGTTACCGGATATTCGCCGTGGGTATTATCCGTAATTCCACCGGCATACAGATTCCCACGTAAATCAAAAGTGGCCGTATATCCGAAATTATCTCCTTTGGAACCGGAGTAAGTTGAAAAAACAAGGATGGGGTCAATAACTAAAGCAAGTTCCTTGTTATATCCTTTTGGAAAAATATAAGACAAAAGGTTATTCTTCAATTTATAATTACAGGCAATGGGTTCTGAGGAAATATCCTGTTTCAGCATTGTATTTGTTTGCCAAACCTGTAGGTTTTTATCAGCAAAACTGCCAATGCTTGTTTTTAAGATTAAATTATTTTCTTTAACTGTCACCCCATCCAATCCTTCCAATTCAATCTGAATTTGTGAAGCATCGGCATTAGGGCTTACAATCCATTCATATTTTATTTGCCCGTATTTGGAGTAAACTTTTAAATCAATGCCTTCATAAATATTTTTATAAACTACTTCCGGAAATAGCGGAACATTACTTGCCCACTTGGTTTTATCTTTGCCCAAAAAATAATTGAATTTTTCTTTGAACGGCCTTTGGCCTGAAACCATAGATGCATTATGGCTATTATTAAATTTATATTTAAAAACATGCCCATTTATGATTGGGTCTTTTTTTAAAGTATCATCATGCAAATGCCGGTGGGCATTGCGGTATTCCTGTTCATTAAATAATTTAAAGGTTATGGCGTTTTGTTCTAAAAAAACATAGCCTGCATTTAGCTGTACTCTAAATAAGATTTTGGCATCAAACTGGCCTTGGTTTTTAATAAATTGAAGGGCATCATCGTCTTGTGCATTGACAAGCATTGGGAAAAATAGCCCCAAAACAAAACCATATTTTAAAAAACGCGATAGCACTAATTTATCTCAAAAATCGACAATCTTACTGTAATAGACAAACCTTTGACTAAAAGTGTTGCATTTAGGATATTTAAAAACTTTTCAAATCTCCAAAGCCACCAAAACCCTATAAGGGTTAATCAAAATAGACTTCGCTTGGAGCGAAGGCTTCCTTAATGTTATATTCGCGGCTCTTTTTATACAATGGAATTAAACGAGTTACAAATTCAACGCAGAGAAAAATTAACCCGGTTGCGTGAACTGGGTATCAACCCTTATCCGGCACAGCCTTACCATGTAAACGCAACGGCAGCCGACATTAAGGAAAACTATGAAAACGATAAATTAAACTATAAGGATATTTCGTTTGCGGGTCGAATTATGTCCATCCGCATTATGGGAAAAGCGGCTTTTGCGGTGTTACAGGATAGCACCGATAGAATGCAGATTTATGTAAATCGTGATGAAGTTTGTCCCGGAGAAGATAAAACCTTGTACAATGATGTATTTAAAAAACTATTGGATATTGGCGATATTATTGGGGTAACAGGCTATGTTTTTACTACCCAAACAGGTGAAATAAGCATCCATGTTTCCGGTTTCACCCTGCTTTCAAAAGCATTGAATCCATTGCCGTTACCAAAAGAAAAAGATGGTGAAATTTTTGATGCCTTTACCGACCCTGAAATGCGTTACCGTATGCGATACGTGGATTTGATAGTGAACCGTCAGCAAAAAGATATTTTTATAAAACGCACCAAAACATTCAATTCAATGCGTCAGTTTTTGAATGATAAAGGGTATATGGAAGTGGAAACACCGGTTTTGCAACCGATTCCGGGCGGTGCTGCGGCTCGTCCGTTTATCACCCATCACAATGCTTTGGATACCCAACTTTATTTGCGAATTGCCAATGAATTGTATTTAAAACGCCTTATCGTTGGTGGATTTGATGCGGTGTATGAATTTTCAAAGGACTTTCGGAATGAGGGTATGGACCGGACTCATAATCCGGAATTTACAATTATGGAACTGTATGTGGCCTATAAGGATTATTACTGGATGATGGATACCACGGAAGAAATGCTTCGCAAAGTTGCCATTGACGTAACAGGAAATGAACAGGTACCTTTTGGGGAGGCAGTGCTTGATTTTGGTAAGCCTTTTGAACGCATCAGTATTATTGACGCTATAAAAAAATACGGAAATGTGGATGTGAACGGGATGGACGAAGATACTTTGCGCCAAACCTGCAAAAAAAATGGCATCCATGCGGATGAAAAAATGGGCGTGGGCAAAATGATTGATGAATTGTTTGGCGAACTGGTAGAGCATCATTTAATCCAGCCAACATTTATTATTGATTACCCAATTGAAATGAGTCCGCTAACTAAAATTCACCGCGACAAACCAGGATTGACCGAACGTTTTGAATTGATAATTAACGGCAAGGAAATAGCCAATTGCTATAGCGAATTGAACGACCCTATTGACCAACGTGAACGCTTTACCGAACAAATGCGCTTAAGTGAAAAAGGCGATGATGAAGCCATGTTTATTGATCAGGACTTTTTAAGAGCATTGGAATACGGAATGCCGCCAACAGCTGGTATCGGAATTGGCATGGACCGTTTGGTAATGCTTTTAACCAATCAACAATCTATACAGGAGGTTTTGTTTTTCCCGCAAATGCGACCAGAACGCTGGGATTAAGTTTGGCAAGGAGCATTAGCCGATACCTTAATTTAAAGATAGAAATAAATTAATCGGTAAATGAGGGCTGAGAAGTGGGATTAAGCAAGGAAAAGTTCTAATTCGCCGTTGCCAACCCATTTTCAAATCTCCAAATTTTCAAATCAATAAAATTATTCCAAAAAATAATCGTTTTTTTGAAGGCAGATAGTCAATGAGTAGTTTCAATACCTCAAAACCCCGAATTTCCAAACGCGATCCTTCTTCATGGCCTCCTGTGGTGAGCATTGCCATTATTCTTTATTTGTTGGGTTTGTCGGGTTTAATGTTTTTTGCAGGGCAAAAATTGGTAGACAGCCTCAAAGAAAAAATTTATGTGAATGTTTATTTTTCGCAAAGCACCGATGAAAAAATAATATTAGAAGCTTTGGCTACTTTAAAATCAAAACTTTATACAAAAGAAGCTTTTTACCTGAGCAGTGAAGATGCTGCCTTTGCTTATAAAAAGGAGTTGGAACAGGATTTTGTTGATATTTTGGGTTATAACCCTTTGCCTGCCAGCATCGAATTATCGGTAAAAGCAAAATACAGCGACCGGGCAAGTTTAAGAAATATTGAAAAGGAACTTTATTTATTTGAGGGGGTAACCGAAGTATTGACCCAAACCAACCTGGTAGAAGATATAAATAAAAATAAAAAAATGGCTTCAGGTATTTTGGCTGGTATAGGGTTGTTGTTTATTATCATTGCTTTTTTTCTAATCAATAGCACCATTCGGTTGAGTATATACAGCAAACGGTTTTTAATACGGAGCATGCAACTGGTGGGTGCTACAGAAGGATTTATCATAAAACCATTTCTTAAAAAAGCTATATTTCAGGCATTCGTTGGTTTTGTAATTTCATCTGTGTTATTGTCCATCACGTTTTACATTATGGGCAATTGGGCCAATGAACTCTTGTTTTCGGGCCAAATGAAATGGATAGATACCCAAAATCCAATGGAGGAAATATTAATATATTCTTCGTTATTTGCATGTCTGTTTTTGATAGGGATGCTCATAGCCACTATATGCACCTATTGGAGCACCAAGCGTTATTTATACTCAAATATTGAAGATCTTTATTAAATAAAATTATGTCGAATAAAAAAGTTCAGGAAAAAGGAAAACCCGCAGCCAAAGAAACTCCAAGTTCTAAAATTGATATGGTATTTACAAAGCAAAATTATATGCTGACAGGATTGGCATTTGCAGTGGTTGTTATAGGTTTTTTGCTGATGGATGGAGGTAAAGAAGATATTTATAGTTTTCGTAAAATTACCTTAGCCCCAATAGTTGTAATCACTGGATTTTTAATAGGTGTGGTTGCAATTATGTATAAGCCAAAAAATACCAATGGGGCTAATTGAGGCCATCATTCTTGCCATTGTAGAAGGCCTTACCGAATACATACCGGTAAGCAGTACCGGCCACATGATTATTGCCTCATCTATCATGGGCATTCAGTCGGACGATTTTGTAAAACTTTTTACAGTTTGTATTCAGTTAGGTGCTATCATGGCTGTGGTAGCATTATACTTTAAACGTTTTTTTCAATCTATAGAATTTTATTATAAACTTTTTGTAGCCTTTATACCTGCGGTTATTATGGGTCTTTTATTTAAAGATCAGATAGACATCCTTCTCGAAAACGTTGTGGTTGTGGCTTTTGCCTTAATCATAGGAGGCCTTGTTTTGGTGTTTATTGATAAACTATTTAATAAAGAAATAACTGATACAGTAAATAAAACAACTTATAAAAATGCTTTGGTTATTGGGTTATTTCAAACTACAAGCATGATTCCTGGGGTATCACGTTCAGCTGCCTCCATTATTGGCGGCATGAGCCAGGGACTAACGAGAAAAGCAGCAGCTGAATTTTCTTTCTTTTTAGCAGTACCAACCATGTTTGCAGCTACTGTAAAATCGCTTTACGATTTTTTTGATGATGGGGGAGTTGTGACTGCCGAACAATGGAGATTATTTGCTGTAGGCAATATTGTAGCTTTTGTAGTTTCCATTATTGCCATACGTTTTATGATAAATATACTTACCAAATATGGGTTTAAATATTTTGGTTACTATCGCATCATAGCTGGGGCTGTTATTCTTATCCTTTATTATTCAGGGGTAAGTCTTTCTATTATTGATTAGCCATGTTTAGGTTTGTTCTATCTTTTATTTTTTTATTTTTTGCTTCTCAAAGTTTTACTCAATCAGGAACCTTAGATTCTTCAAAAACCGGGATTTATTATTTTAAAACTGTCGAAAAGGTAACGGTTAAGGGTTATTTTAAAAATACAAAACGCCATAAAATATGGACCTGGTATAATGTCGATGGCAGTATTCACAAGCAAATAAAATACAAACAAGGCCAGCAACTTTGGTTAATTTATTTTGAAAAAAATAAGCCTTGGCTAAAAATAAACCGACATGGAAAAAAGAAGGTAATCAGGGCATGTAAATGCCAAGAACCAAGTTATTGAATTCTTACAATGGAATATTTCCGTGTTTTTTCTTAGGTAAATTAGCCACCTTATTCTCCAGCATTTTAAAGGCTTTGATAAGTTTTATACGGGTTTCTTCGGGTAAAATCACCTCATCAATAAATCCACGTTCAGCAGCGCGATAAGGATTTGCAAAAATTCCTGCATATTCTGCTTCCTTTTGTTTTAAGGCTTCTACCGAATCTGCCGCTTCGCTTATTTCTTTTTTAAAGATAATTTCTGCAGCTCCTTTGGCGCCCATTACTGCAATTTCGGCACTTGGCCATGCAAAATTCATATCGGCCCCAATGTGTTTACTGTTCATCACATCATAAGCTCCCCCGTAGGCTTTGCGGGTAATTACAGTAATACGCGGAACTGTAGCTTCGCAAAAAGCATATAGTAATTTGGCGCCGTTCGTAATAATGGCGTTCCATTCCTGGTCGGTACCCGGAAGGAAACCTGGAACATCTTCAAAAACCAATAAAGGAATATTAAAGGCATCACAAAATCTTACAAACCGGGCTGCTTTCTGGCTACTTTTTACATCCAAAACACCTGCTAAAAAAGCAGGTTGATTAGCCACAATCCCAATACTACGTCCTGCTAACCGTGCAAAACCAACAACAATATTTTCGGCAAAATCTTTGTGTATTTCAAAAAAACTATCCTCATCTATTACACCTTCTATCACATCGCGCATATCGTAGGGTTGATTTGCATTTTCAGGAATAATGGAGGCTAATTGTTCCCTTAATTCATTTGTTGTTAAAGTGTAGTCGTCAAATGGTGGACGTTCTTCGCAATTCTGAGGAATATAGCCTATTAATTTTCTCAGTTTATTCATAGCATCCAATTCGTTGGAGGCATTAATATGCGAAACACCGGATTTGGTTCCATGTACCGAAGCTCCACCCAACTCTTCACTGCTTACTTCTTCATTGGTAACGGTTTTAACTACATTAGGCCCAGTAACAAACATATAAGAGGATTTTTCAACCATCATTATAAAATCGGTAATGGCAGGGCTATAAACCGCTCCACCGGCGCAAGGACCCATTATAACCGATAATTGAGGAATAACTCCACTGGCCAATGTGTTTCTATAAAAAATATCTGCATAGCCGCCCAGTGAAACAACCCCTTCCTGAATTCTTGCTCCTCCGCTATCATTGAGACCAATTACAGGTGCACCATTTTTCATGGCCATATCCATAATTTTACAAATCTTCTCTGAGTGGGTTTCACTTAATGAGCCTCCAAAAACTGTAAAATCCTGAGAAAAGACAAACATTAACCGTCCGTTCACCGTTCCATATCCTGTAATAACACCATCTCCAGGATAATGTATTTTTTCCATCCCAAAATCGGTACTTCGGTGTTTTACAAAGGCATCTATCTCCTCAAAACTTCCTTTGTCTAACAATAATTCTAACCTTTCACGTGCTGTAAGTTTTCCTTTTTTATGTTGAGATTCAATTCTATCAAGGCCGCCACCAAGTTTGCTTTGTTCCCTTTTATATATTAATTTTTCGCGTTTGTTCATTTTTTTATAGATGTGAGATTTTGAGAAGTGAGAATGAAAAAGGTAGGACTTAAATTAATATTGCAAATATATCTTATAGTCTTATATCTCATAGTCTCATATCTTTTAACTATTTTCCAACTCATGTATTAATTCGTCCGTCAATTCCAGGTTATGATAAACGGTATTTATATCATCATCGTCTTCCAGTTTTTCTATCATTTTTAAAAACTTAATGGCTTCAGTTACGGGAAGTGATTTTGTATTTAAAACTAAACGTTGGAGGGATGCATTTTCTATTTCTATAGCCAATTCTTCCAATTTTTTTTGCATGGCTCCAAAATTTTCAAATGAGGTAGTTATTTGCCAACTTACTTCTGTTTTTTCAATTTCTTCGGCCCCACCATCAATCAAATCAAACTCTATTTCCTCCTCATTTCTATTTTCAATTTGATTTTTTGAAATAATAAAAACTCCCTTTTGAGAGAAAATAAAACTTAAAGACCCATTGGTTCCCAAATTTCCTCCACTTTTCATAAAAATACTTCGAATATTAGCTACGGTTCTGTTTACATTATCAGTGGCGGTTTCAATAAACACTGCCACTCCTCCATTTCCATAACCTTCGTAAGTCAATTCCTGATAATTAGTAGCATCTGTTCCGGACGCTTTTTTTATAGCATTTTCAATTTTTTCTTTAGGAATATTAGCCCCACGTGCATTTTGTATGGCCAATCTAAGTGCCGAATTGCTATCAGGATTTGCCCCCCCGTTTTTGGCAGCAATCGTTATATCTTTAATTATTCGGGTAAACAATTTCCCCCTCCGCTTATCCTGTGCCCCTTTGCGATGCTTTATATTAGCCCATTTACTGTGTCCCGACATAATTAGTGCAAAGATAATTTTATAAATTTGTTAAAATAAAAAAACCCCCATCAAACTTTGACGAGGGTTTTTTAAAAAAACATTATGGCTTCTAATTAGTTCACCATCAATTTATATCTTTTTGAATCGTTACCAATCTTAACTTCATAAAAATAAATACCGGCTTCAAGTTGTGAAATATTTATTTGTAAACTATTCTCGCCAGCACCTTGTTTATCAGAAACAGAGGCTGTAACCTGACGGCCATTGATATCAAATAATGAAACCAACACGGTAGATGGATTAACCAAATTGTAGGAAATGGTTACCATTTCATTGGCTGGATTTGGGGAGGCATTGATATGAGTGGCGACAGCCAATCCTTCACCAATAATTTTAATATCATTAGAGCGAATATTAACCACACTGCACGAAGAATTGTTTTTTAGAGATGTATCCTTTACCTGTGGATTTCCCTCAATACTATTTCTTAGCAGCGAACTAGCACATAAGTTCCCGGCAGGTACTGCAGCATTATAATTAAAATTAATTCCCTGATTAAAGCTAAGTATGGCGCCATCTTTGGCAATATCTGCAGCAACCACAAATCCAAAAGAAAGGTTGGTATACACTGCATTATCAAGCGATAAAAAAGCATAAATAGTATCACCTTTCATTAATTTATCAGGTCCTAAATTTTTAAATGCATAGGTAACATTTACTGGGAACCCAGATCTAATAACAGTGCCAGAAGCAGGGCTCGTCAATTTAACTTCTATATCACAATAACGCTGTGCAAATAGAGAAAAAGAAGTGAAAGCTAGTAAAAGAGTAAAGATTTTTTTCATGATTTTGTTTTTTATAATTTTATGAAAGTCAAAAGTAATATTTTGAATTGCTTTTTCATTATCCCAAAATATTTTTTATGTCATTTACGTCCAACGTTTTATAAAAGGAATCTTCGGCAAGCACTAATTCTGAGGCTAAATTCAGCTTTTTGGCCTGTAGGTTTAATATTTTTTCTTCTACTGAGTTTTTGGTTATAAATTT
>JBJXDS010000343.1:0-10654 GCA_046154525.1 Bacteroidia bacterium | reverse complement strand
AGTTCTGCCTCATCATTCTTCATCTCAATTTTTTTGTATCGCTTAAATAAGTGGATACTCAAGGCTATAATATACACAAATATTAACCGAAGGTAAAATCCCAAATAAAACCCGGGATGCCTGTCAAAAAAGGGATGGCTTAATGCTATTTGAGATAAAATAAATTTGGAAACAAACCCTATAAAAATAACACAAAAGCTTATAAAAATTATATAGGCACCCTTTCTTGAATTGAGGAGCAGCGAAGGAATGGCCCATAAATAATTAATATAAAATAGCAAAACCGATAAAGTGCTTCCAAGCAAATGAATTTTAAGAAATAATTCGTCCGGTTTTTCAAGAGGACCGGAGTGGGGTGAAATGAAAAAAGGCAAGGAAATATAGATGACCCATATAAAAATATGAAGGAGTATTTCATTAATATTTCGCTTTTGCATTGACGCTGTAAAAGTAATAATTTCTGTGTGTTGCTCTTTAAAACAATAAACAAAGGGAAAGTCTTCAAATTTTTGTCCTTTGCTATAATCTAATCACATATTTAATATGCAGGTTAAGGCAAAGGTTGGTAATGGTAAACAGGTTTTAGCTCGACAATAAATTTCCAATAAACTTCTAGAAAACGCAATCAATTCCTTCGCCGGGCCGGGGTTCAACTCCCCGCAACTCCACGAGGCCTTGTAAACATTGGGTTTACAAGGCTTTTCCTTTCTCTAATTCCAACCTCCTCCCAAAGCTCTGTAAATATTTACTTTTGCATTTAATTGCTTCATTTTTATTTCAATCAAATCAATTTTAGATTCAAGTGCTTCACGCTGTGTTAATAATACTTCCATATAATCTGCCCTTGCTGATTTGAAAAGATTATTTGAAATTGTGATAGATTGATTGAGTATATCCACTTCCTTCGATTTTGTATCATAACTTTTAGAAAAATTATTAATTCTTGAAAGCTGATTAACAACTTCAATATAGGCATTTAAAATGGTGCGTTCATAATTGTAAACCGCTTGTATTTGCTTTGCATTAGAGCTGTAATATGCTGCTTTAATTGCATTTCTGTTTATCATGGGAGCAACTAAATCTCCGGCAAAAGAAAGCAGTATTGATTCCGGGTTAACTATAAAGGCAGGACTAAAAGACTGAAAACCTGCCCCAGCAGTAATTTTAAACGATGGATAAAAATTAGCTTTTGCCACTTTTACATCTAGTTTTGCTGCTTTAAGATTTAACTCGGCTTGCCTAATGTCAGTGCGCTTTTCTAAAAGCTCGGAAGGAATACCAGTAAAGACAGAATCAATTACAATGTTATTAAAAGCCGAAGAGTTCCTTTGTATGGGTTGGGGGTATCTGCCCGTTAAGAAATTAAGCCTGTTCTCTGTTTCAATTATTTTTTGATGAACATCATATTGTAGATTTTGAGTATTTAGTAGTTGGGCTTCAAACCTGTTTACAGCTAGTTGAGTAACCTTTGCGGCCTCCTTTTCCTGTTTTATTGTTTGCAAAGCATTACCTTGAATTTCAATATTTCTTTGGATTATTTCCAGCTGATTATCAAGGGTCATCAATTCATAATATGACCTGGCAATTTCTGCAATAAGGTTCGTGACCATAAAGTTTTTCCCTTCAACACTGGATAAATACCTGGTGATTGCAGCTTTTTTAGCATTGCGTAGTTTTTTCCAAACATCCAACTCCCATGAAGCATAAGCTCCAAACAAATAATCTGGTAAGGGGACGGGAAATTTGGTTCCGGGTTTGATGTCTATACTCTCATCCACTGCGCCATTCCTTGTATATCTGCCTGCCTTTTCCAAACCTGCGCCACCTCGCAAACATACAAATGGTAAGTACTCACCTTTTCTTGCCCTTATTTCATTTTTGCTGATCTCAATTTCCTGTAAGGTGATGTTCAATTCCTGATTGTTTTTCAAAGCTGTATCAATAAGTGCAGCCAGGTTTTGGTCATTAAAATATTCCTTCCACTTGATTGATGCTATGTTAGCGGTATCCTGCGAATTATTAAAACTCCCGGGAACGGATTCGTTTTCAACTTTTGTAAACTTGAGTATCGGGGCACATCCTCCCAGAACTAATGATATAAATATTGCCGTAAGTGATTTAAGAATTATTCTTGTTTTCATTTTTTTTTAGAAATTTTGTTACATAATATTTAATTTTTTTTGCTAAACCTGATTCTGTCCCGCTTTCAACGAACACTTCACTTAATGGGTTTTCATCTTCGTCTTTAATTAGTTTTCTTCCTTCGGCCAGTTTTCCGAATATGTAGTACAGCCCCGGCACAATGATTACTCCGAAAATGGTTCCGAACAACATACCACCGAGTGCAGAGGAGCCAATAGTTCTATTGCCAAGAGCGCCAGGCCCAGTGGCAACAACTAAGGGTAATAAACCGGCAATAAAAGCAAAGGAAGTCATCAAAATTGGGCGAAAACGCACTTTTGATCCTTCGATAGCTGCCTCAAGAACGGTTGCTCCCTGCTGATGTTTCTGAACTGCAAATTCTACAATAAGGATGGCGTTTTTACCCAAAAGCCCAACCAACATTATCAATCCCATCTGTGCATAAATATCATTGGCTAATCCCATTGCCTTTAACAGCATGAATGACCCGAAGATACCCGGTGGAAGTGAAAGAAGCACGGCCAAGGGGATGATAAAACTTTCATATTGGGCAGCCAAAACCAGATACACAAATATCAAAACCACAAGAAAAATATAAAGTGCTTCGTTTCCTCTTGCTGCTTCATCATATGAAAGTCCTTCCCAGGCTATGTCATAACCATTCGGTAAGGTTTCTTTAGCAACTTCCTTTATGGTATTAATAGCATCTCCGCTTGTATAACCCGGAGCAGGAATGCCTTTAATGGAAGAAGAAGTGTATAGGTTAAATCGGGTAATTTCATTGGGGCCTTGAGTCTTCTTCATCGTCATAAAGGAAGAATAAGGTACCATTTCGTCACGGTCATTTTTTATAAATAAATTCAGAATATCACTCGGCAATTTTCTGTACTCAGGTGCAGACTGGGTATATACTTTGAAAAAGTTACCAAACCTGACAAAACCTTGCTCATAAGTACTGCCTATCAGAATATTTAGATTTTCCATGGCTTTGCCGATAGAAACTCCCTTTTGCATCGCTAGTTCGTTGTCAATTATCAACTCATATTGCGGATAGTTCGCAGCAAAAAAGGTAAACAGTCCGGTCAATTCTTTTCTTTTCTGTAATCCATCCATAAATTCCTTGTTCACTTTGTCAAATTCTTGGTAATCTACAGTCTTGTTTTTATCTAGCATGCGCAATGAGAAACCATCTGATGAGCCGTAACCCGGCACCGCCGGTGGCTCAAAATATTCTATAACAGCTCCGAAATCTTTTGTTTTTTCTTCAAGCTCCAAAATTATTTCTTTTACTGAGTGATGCCTTTCAGACCAGTCTTTCAGGTTGATAATACATGTTCCCGCATTTGATCCCCGGCCTTCAGTTAAAACTTCGTAACCGGCCAATGAGGAAACAGATTGTATGCCGTCAACATCTTCAGCAACCTGCTGTAGTTTTCGGGCTATATCATTGGTTCTTTCTAATGTAGCTCCGGGTGGAGTTTGTATAATCGCGTAAATCATTCCCTGGTCCTCATTCGGGATAAATCCGGCAGGAAGCTTTTTGTTTACTGTAACAATGCCGAAAAAAAATGCTAATAATATACCATAGGTGACAATCTTGCGGTTAACAATTAGGATTAGTAAATTGGTATATCTTCCTGTAATTTTTTCAAACTTGTTATTAAACCAATCTATAAAGATGTTTACCGGTGTTTTTTTCTTTGGTTTTCCATGTGTATTTTTCAAAATCATTGCACAAAGCACGGGAGTTAGTGTAAGTGCAACTAGACCCGAAAGCACAATGGAACTGGCCATCGTTATGGAAAATTGCCGGTAAAATATACCCACCGGTCCTGACATAAATGCTACCGGAATAAATACTGCGGTCATTACTAAGGTAATGGCGATAATAGCTCCGCTTATCTCTGCAAGCACTTTCTTTACCGCATTGTAGGGTGATATATTTTCCGCTTCCATTTTTGCATGCACAGCTTCCACCACTACAATGGCATTATCCACCACAATTCCGATGGCTAATACAAGCGCAAAAAGAGTTACCAGGTTTATGGTTAAGCCAAACAGCTGCATAAATACAAAGGCCCCTATCAATGAAACAGGAACGGCAAGAATAGGAATAAGCGTAGAACGCCAGTCGCCTAGGAAAATAAACACCACCAATGCAACCAGGATAAAGGCTTCTATTAAGGTATGTAGCACTTTTTCTATGGATGCATCCACAAATTTTGAAACATCATAATTGATTTCATATTCCATTCCCGAAGGAAAATCTGCTTTCAATTCATCTAACTTTACTTTTACCTCTTCAATTACTTTGCTCGCATTGCTGCCGAAGTTTTGTTTCAGCACAATGGATGCGGCAGGATAACCATCCTTGTTGGAATAAATATCAAAAAATTCACTTCCTAATTCCACCTCCGCTATATCTTTCAGTTTAAGGATTTCTCCTTCCGGGTTAGCTTTAACAACAATGTTTTCGTACTCATCAGGTTTGTTAAATCTCCCTTTATAAGTCAATACATATTCAAGTGATTGTGCTGTCTTGCCCGAAGCCTGACCTAATCTGCCGGGTCTTCCGATTACACTTTGTTCATTGATAGCTTCCATCACTTCTTCAGTAGAGATATTGTATGCCCTCATTCTATCTGGTTTTAACCAGATACGCATGGCAAATTGACGACTGCCCAATATTTGAGCACGACCCATACCATGTATTCTTTGAAGTTCAGGCAATATATTAACATTGGCATAATTGTATAAAAACTTTTCATCTGCATTTTTATCCGTACTGTAAAGGTTTACATACATCAGCATACTCGGTTGTATAGGAGTAATGATGACCCCTTCACGTTGAACCAACGGAGGAAGATTGTTCATAACCTGATCAATCCTTGTTTTAACATTTACTACCGCAGCGTTGGGATCTGTACCCGGTTCAAATACAATTTGAATGGTGGCCTCACCAGCACTGGTGGCATCTGATATGATGTATTGCATGCCCTGAACACCATTGATTGCTCTTTCCAAAGGAATGAGTGTCGTGTTTACCAATACTTCTGCACTGGAACCTGGATATGCAATAAAAACCATAACCCTTGGTGGTGCTATTTCAGGGAATTGGGATATGGGCCTTGTAGATATAGCCAACAAGCCCAGGAAAATAATTGCAAGCGATATTGCTATGGCAAGCACGGGTCTTTTTATGAATTTATTAAACATTGTTTTGCTTGTTTTATGATTTTGCACTATTCAGCGTGCAGCTGATTTAATTCTGATACCACTTTCTGAAAAGGCACAAATTCATACTGTATTTTCTGATTGTTTTTAACTTTGCGCAAGCCCTCAAGAAGGATTTTGTCAGTTGAGGTAATGCCGGCAGTTACTAAATATAAATGTTCTACCTCCGCACCAATGGTAATTTGCTTTGATCTGACAACATTTTTTTCATCAACCACAAAAACATATTTCTTGTCAAGAATTTCGAACGTTGTCTTTTGGGGAATAATGAGCGCATTTTTATAATACACAGGCATCAGAACATTTCCTGTTTCACCGTGTCTTAATATTGCTTTCGGGTTGGGAAATGTTGCCCTAAAGGCAATGTTCCCTGTTTCATTGTTAAAATCTGCCTCAATGGTTTCTACAATTCCCTCCTGTTCAAACATCTGATGATTTGCCATTTGTAATTTTACTTTTAGGGGGCTTTCTGATTTCGCCTTAATGATATACTCCAGGTATTCAGCTTCAGGCACATTGAAATAAACCCACATTTTACTATTGTCAGAAAGAGTTGTGAGCAGTTCTCCTTCATCCACAAGACTTCCAATTCGCATATATAAGCGCCCCATTATACCATCAAAAGGCGCATGGATTTCAGTAAATCCAAGATGTGCCTGTGCCAGATCCAATTCGGCTTTCACTTTGTCAAGATGTGCTTTGGCTAAAGCAAGTTCGTTTTGTGATACAATATTGCTATCGGCAAGCCTCTTCGTGTTTTGATACTCGATTTCTGCAAAATCCTTTTCGGCCCGTGCCTTATGCATTTCTGCCTGGTAGAGCAAAGGCATGATCTGAAACATGAGCTGCCCTTTTTTTACAAACTGCCCTTCATCTACATAAATATTTTTTAAATAACCTCTTTCTTGCGACCTTACTTCAATGTGACTAATTGAATGTATCTGAGATACATATTCATTGAAAAATAATGTGTCCTTTTTCATTGGACTGGTTACCAAAAATTTCGTTTCCACTTCATCTTCTTCATGTTTTTTATTTTGACAACCTGTAAATACTACTAGGGTTATCAGATAACTGATAATTAAAACTTTCCTCATTATTATTTGATTTCTTAAAATTTAAGATTGGAAATAAAAATCCTGTATAGAAAATTATTTCAAAAAATTGAAATAATGCCCTCTCAATGGATGTCCATTAGATAAGCACTTTTAAACTAAAGAAATTAGATCAAATTACTCTTCCAAGAATGGTAGAGAATAAATAAAGAAACCGTTGATCGGCCTTTAAGGGATTGAGATATTTTAAAAAAAAGACTTCCTGAGGGAGAGCAAACGTTGAGATAATTCTTAAACGACTGTTTCCAAATCCATAGATTCCAATCATCATCCAAATTGTCTTTCAATTCATTCTCATCAGGGTCCTCAGGTTGAGAAGGTGATGGGGCCGACTTAAAAGGAAAATGTAAGGGTAAATGTGAACTATTAAATAAATTATTAGAAAAATAACCAGTTTTATCTTCTTGAATTACTCTTTCTTCTTTGGAAATACCATCCGAAGAAAAAGGATGTAAGAAAGTAAAGAAAAAGATAAAAAAAAGAATTAAGCCATATTTTCGAACTCTTTCGAACAACAACTGGTATTGTAGCTTAATCCTTTTGCCTTTTATCACTCAAGTGCAAATTTACAAACATATTTACTATGTATTTTAAGTATTTTAAAAAATAACGTTTAGTCTGACAGAGTAAAAAATTCATATAAGCCTTTAAATGGAAACAGAAAGAACTTTTTAACTCATGCACAGTAGCATATCCTGGCCATAGTATTACTTAGCTTTATTCCATGGGTCTTTTCAAAAAGGATAAGCATAATTTAAGAAATAAGATAAAACTTGCTACAAATCAAACTCAATAATTCCTTTTAAATCCTTAACAAAAAAGTTCGAACTCTGTCGGGTTGAGTCCACCGAATGGGACAAATCTTTTTATGAATCAGGTTTGCCCCATTTGTTTTAAATACTATTTATAATCTGGCAAGAGTTTCAATGGAGGCTTTTTTTTCATTCTAAAAAACATAATTACTACCTAAGCATCAAACTTGTATGTGATAATTATAAAAATATTTCCATTAATTGTGTAATGTTTTTCTAGTCATAGAAGTTCAATTTTGGCCATTGTATTATTTGTTAAAATAACAAACTGATTTTAATCAGTACTTTTTTTCTTTGTTTATGACCGTAGTCAGAAAGAGTTATTCTAATATGATAAACCTTTGCCTCGAAATAATAATTTAAACAAATATGAAAAAATCAATTTCACTTCTATTTATTGCAGCATTTACTCTGGTCATTTCCTCTTGTGGCGGAGAAAACAAGACTGATTCAAAAGAAACTGAAGAAACCGAAGCAACCGATGATTCCAAAACATCATCTGACAGCCCTGAATCCTATGACCCCAAGCGAGGTGAAGGAAAATTTAGTTCAGAAAACGTAATAGTCGCCGCTACTTTAGATGCAGCCATGGCTACTTACGGCGAAGCTGTGTCGGGCACCAAATGCTTATCATGCCATAAACTAACAGATGAAAAACTTGTAGGACCGGGCTGGAAAGGGGTAACCGAAAGAAGAAAACCTGAATGGATTATGAACTTTATTACTAATCCCGACCCTATGATTGACAAAGATCCTGAAGCCCAAGCCATGTTAGAAATATGTTTGGTACGAATGCCCAACCAGAATTTAGCCGATAATGAAGCCCGAAGTATATTGGAATATATGAGAAAAATTGACGGGGTTAAATAAGAAACAATTGTATTTAATAAATAACACTTTAATTTAAAATTATAAATAAAATAATTAACAAATGAAAAACTCTATTAATTTATTCACCATTTATGCAGTAGGTCTTATGTTGATTTTTGGTTCTTGTAAACCAAAAAACACAAGCAATGCAGTGGATGCGGATGCCGCATCAAAAGCTTATGTAGCTCCAGGCAAATATGACCAATTTTACAATTTTGTTTCCGGTGGGTTTAGCGGTCAAATGAGTGCTTATGGCTTGCCAAGTGGTCGTTTACTTCGTGTGATACCAGTATTTTCAGTTGACCCTGAAAAAGGCTGGGGGTATAGTGAGGAAACCAAACCCATGTTAAATACTTCTCATGGTTTTGTTCCCTGGGACGACCTTCATCACGTTCAACTTTCAAAAACAAATGGTGAATATGATGGCCGTTGGGTTTTTGGAAATGCCAATAACACACCGCGGGTAGCAAGAATTGACTTAAAAACGTTTAGAACCTCCGAAATTATTGAATTACCCAACAGCGGAGGTAATCACTCTTCTCCGTTTATTACCGAGAATACCGAATATGTTGTAGCTGGTACACGTTTTAGTGTTCCTCCGGATGATGTAAATGGAGATATACCTATAAATACCTATAAAAAGAATTTTAAAGGAACCCTCTCTTTTATAAGTGTGCAAAAAGAAGATGGCAAAATGGATATTGCTTTCCAATTACAATGCCCTGGTGTTAACTTTGATTTAAGTCGTGCAGGAAAAGGTGTATCCCATGGTTGGTTTTTCTTTTCAACCTATAATACAGAACAAGCCAGTACGTTATTAGAAGTAAATGCTTCGCAAAAAGACAAAGATTTCATACTGGCTGTAAACTGGAAAAAAGCCGAAGAATATATTAAGGCTGGTAAAGGCAGAAAGCAAGCTGTAAAATATGCCCATAATATATATAATGAAAGTACCCATTCGGCAACCTCCGTTATAAAAACAGAAGTAATAGTTCTTGACTCTAAAGAATTTAAAGACCTTTGTTATTTTATTCCATGCCCAAAATCACCACACGGTTGCGATGTAAGCCCTACAGGTGAATACATTGTAGGAAGTGGAAAATTAGCCGCATTGATTCCCGTTTTTAGTTTTGATAAAATTCAAAAAGCAATTGCGGCCAAAGCCTTTGATGGCGAGTTTGAAGGTATTCCAATAATAAAATACGAATCGGCCTTATACGGTGAAGTTAAAAAACCCGGCCTAGGCCCACTCCATACCGAATTTGACGATAAAGGAAATGCATACACATCTATGTTTGTATCTTCAGAAATTGTTAAATGGAGTTTGAAAGACTTAAAAGTTCTGGATAGGGCTGCTACCTTTTATTCAGTGGGTCATTTATGTGTTCCTGGTGGCGATACCAAAAAACCATACGGAAAATATTTAATAGCATACAATAAAATAACTAAGGATCGCTACCTACCAACCGGTCCTGAGCTGTCTCAAAGCGCGCAGCTTTATGATATAAGTGGGGATAAAATGAAAATGATACTTGATTTTCCTACCATTGGTGAACCTCATTATGCCCAAGCAGTTCCTGCAGATTTGTTAACAAAAGGACAAGTTAAATTATTTAAAATAGAAAACAATAAACATCCTTATGCTACCAAGGGTGAGGCAGAAGTGAAGGTAATAAGGGAAGGCAACAAAGTTCATATTTACATGACTGCCATTCGTTCGCACCTAAACCCTGATAATATTGAAGGCATAAGGATGGGCGATGAGGTATATTTTCATATTACCAATTTAGAACAGGATTGGGATGTTCCGCATGGTTTCGCCATTAAAGGTGCAGCCAATGCTGAATTATTAATCATGCCAGGTGAAACATGTACCTTAAAATGGATTCCTGACCGTGTAGGTATATTCCCTATTTATTGTACAGATTTTTGCAGCGCATTACATCAGGAAATGTCGGGATATGTAAGAGTATCACCAACAGGTAGCACTGTCCCAATATCCTTTGGTTTGGGTAAAGCGGTACCTGAAGTTAAATAATATTATAGTTAAACACTATAAGGGGGCAGTTTAAAATTATTCAACTGCCCCCTTTTTTATGAAAAAGAATAAAAAAAATGACGAATAAAATTTCAACACTTTCCAAATTGCTTTTAATAGGAGCCGCGTTACTATTGATTGCCTCCATATTTATCCCAATTTGGCGAATTGAACTGGCTGCTCCACAGTATCCTGAAGGGTTACGTTTACTTATTTATTCTAATAATATAGGAGGTGATGTGGATATAATAAATGGATTGAACCATTATATAGGAATGCAAACCTTGCACACCGAGAACTTTATAGAGTTTACCATTTTGCCTTATATTATTGGGGGGTTTGCTTTATTTTCCATCATTGTGGCTTTGGTTGGGAGAAAGAAATTGTTATATATACTCCTTACATCCTTTATTTTATTTGGCATAATAGCCATGGTTGATTTT
>JBJXDS010000342.1:0-17266 GCA_046154525.1 Bacteroidia bacterium | reverse complement strand
AGTTTCATATAGAAATTTTATTTCACAAATATATTATACAAAACTGTACCAAACTATAATTTTTTTAAAATAAATTTCAACATCGTCAATTTTTTAAAAATTTAAACTTGAAAAAATACAAAATAATTCAATCGCCTTAAGATCTTACTCCGCCCATTCATAAAAAATTTCCTTAGTTTTGGAATCTATCTTTTCATTCATTTTCCGGTTCCTTATTCTAGCTGATTTAATGGACCCATAAATATTACCAAAATAAAAACCAGCTGTCATACCCGTATAAATAATAAAAATGCCAGACTTTGTTCCTTTGGCTTTATAGCCCCGATAAGCCTGATAGGCCGACATCCCAGTGAATAATAAAGCAACAATGCCATCTTTGTAATATCCTGTATATACCTTGCCTAAACCCGGTACCAGAGTGGACATGGTACCTGCCAGCCACGGCTTTTTATAGTTTAATTGCAAAGCTTGCTGGCAGTTGTTATAATATTTAGTAAGGGTTTTATCTTCCAAATAATTAACTTCCGTTAAGTATAACTTAGATGCCTCCCAGTTATGGGTTAGCAATAGAGCAGGGACTTTAAAAAATGGCAATTCTGCCATTGAATCTTTTTCTGTGTAGCTTATAAACCTTTTTGGCTGGGCAATAAAAACACAAATATTTTTTTCGTGTTGAAACCTGTAAAATTCTTGCTGTGGTAAACGGCGGTTAACTCGATTAAAATCGTCCATACCTTTGCTTGCCTGTCCACTTTTTCTATAACTCTGCATAAGATAAAAATGGGATGACCAGTTCTGTGAATCTAAAAAACAGGATCGTTCATATTCCAAAGCAGCCCTCCCATATTCTTTCGATTTAAATAAATAATCGGCAAATCGCCGTGAATTGGTCGAATCATAAATATCCTGACAAAAACCGGTTTTTAAAAAAAATATGAATAATACTGTGGATGCTATTTTAACTCTGTTTGGCATTTTTACTTTTTATATTTTTATCTATTTATAATTGTTATGTAATGTCATATTTAGAAATTTTGTTCCAATATGAAACAAAATTCAAACCTCATTAATATAACTCATTAATTTAAAGGTGTTTATATTTTGGCACGTTGCTTGTAAACATAAGGGGACATAGAAATTAAATTGTCAAAAATTAGGTTTAGCTTAAAAAGGCTCGTTGTGAAACGGGCTTTTTTACTTTAAATTATTCCTTCCGGTTTAAAAACCATGCTTTTTTTGAACCCATTTTTGGCAATACAAGTTCCTTTTTTGCCTCATCCATATACCAGGCCGAAAACAAAGCGGCTACTTCATCATTGGTTTCAAACAAATTTTCGGATGTAAAATAATTTTTTATAAACTGGGTATCAAAATTTCCTTCATTAAATGCAGGATGGTTCATTACAAACCGCCCAAAAGGCAATGTGGTTTTTATCCCCTCTATTTCATAATTATTAATTGCTTTCTTCATGAGGGTTATAGCTTCATCCCGGTTTGGTGCCCATACAATAAGTTTGGCTATCATGTTGTCATAATATATAGGTATTTCCATACCTTGTTCCATACAATCATCTACTCTTATATTTTCACCTTGCGGTTTTTTATAAGTAGTCAATTTTCCAATACTAGGCACAAAATCTTCTGCCGGATCTTCAGCACATACCCTTAACTCCATAGCATGTCCATTTATTTTTAAATCCTTCTGATCATATCCTAATTTCTCACCTTTGGCCACCCTTATTTGCTCTTTTACCAAATCCAAACCCGTTATCATTTCGGTAACCGGGTGCTCTACCTGAAGGCGGGTATTCATTTCCAAAAAATAAAAATCTAATTTTTCATCTACCAAAAATTCCACCGTTCCCGCTCCGGTATAATTACAGGCTTTGGCCACATTTACAGCCGCTTCGCCCATACGTTTCCGCAATTCAGGGCTTACAATGGCCGATGGGGCTTCCTCAACCAATTTTTGATGGCGGCGTTGTATACTGCATTCCCGTTCAAACAAATAAACAATATTGCCAAAATTATCGCCCAATATTTGTATTTCGATATGCCTTGGGCTACCCACATATTTTTCTAAAAAAACTGACCCATCACCAAAAGCACTTTTGGCTTCATTAATGGCCAGGTTCATTTGTTCTTCAAAATCCTCCAAATTATTAACTACCCGCATTCCCTTACCCCCACCTCCGGCAGCTGCTTTTATCAAAACAGGAAAACCTATTTTCTCAGCTTCCTGTTTGGCTACTGGAATATCAGAAATGGCAGTGTTAATACCCGGAACCATAGGAACATTGTAACTAGCCACGGCAGCTTTTGCCGACAATTTATTACCCATAATTTCCATAGCTTCGGGGGAAGGACCAATGAGAATAATACCTGCAGCCTTTACCTTGCGGGCAAATTCAGAATTTTCAGATAAAAAACCATAACCCGGATGAATTCCATCCACGCCAGCTATTTTACAGATTTCAATTATTTTATCACCTAATAAATAGGATTGAGCAGAAGGTGGAGGACCAAGCAAATACGCTTCATCAGCAAACTTTACATGCAAAGCTTCACGGTCGGCTTCCGAATAAACGGCCACCGTTTTTATACCCATCTTTCGGCAGGTACGCATCACTCTGAGGGCTATTTCACCTCTATTGGCTATCAGTATTTTTTTCACCTTTGTCTGTTTTTGGTAGAAGGGTTAAAATTGCAATTGGAAAATGGCTTAATACCTCTCTAACTTCAATTTTCCAATTTCAAAATTCTAATTAATTCCCTGGCTCATTCACCATGGGTAGTTTTACCACCTCTTTTTCCTCATAACTTATTTGTCCCATGCCAAAAATACCGCCCGAAATTAAGGCTACACGCAATGCAAAATTTCTTAAACTTTTATAAAAATCACGAGCTATTTGTGGGTCAAGTTTAGCCAAAATACTATTTAATCCAGCTAATTGTTCTGAAATCCTTTTTTCTCGTTCCAATGAATCGGTTGGTAACTCTTTCAATAAGGAATTTAAAGAGGCTTCCACGTCATGGTCTATTTCTTTATACAAATGCCTGATGTCGGAGGTTTCCGAAAATGATTTGGTATGAATAAGGTTGACTGATTTTTTAATTTCTTCCGAATCTACGTTTCCATCGGCTCCAGCCACAAGGATACAGACAAGCAAAGGTGCTTTTTTAACTAATTCCTGCTCATCACGATGTAATTTACTAATATGGTATAACATTTATGAATATTTTTGTGCCGCGAAATTAAAAAATCCAAACCACATTCCTTTCCCATTTTGCTTAAAACAACTACATCTGTTAAAAATCTTATTAAATTATACATAACACTGGAGTGGAGGCAGAAATATGCTGTTCAGGGAGTGCTGGTTCAAATGTTTACTTCGGTATTTTTAATTTTTTTAAGCATCACCTCCATTTCTTTGCCAGTTTGGAACGCCTTATTTTGGCTAATGGTGCTTTTTAATACTATGAATACTATTGCCAAAGGATTTTTGCAGGAATCGGAAGGGAAAATGTTGTATTATCATTCGCTTTGCAAACCCGAAGCACTAATCCTCTCAAAAATAATTTTCAATTCTTTAATATCTCTTTTCCTATTGTTGGTGTTTAGTGCAGCCTACTCATTAGTTTTGGGTTTTAAAATTCAAACCCCGTGGCAATATTTAACTGTTGCTGTTCTTTTCACCATCGGTCTATCTACTGTGTTTACAATGGTTTCGGCCATTGCAGCCGGGGCTGGAAATAATCATTTATTAATTCCTGTACTTGGTTTACCACTTATGATACCCTTGCTTTTAATAACTGTAAAAACGGCTAAAAAGGCGTTGGACGGAATTGAGTCTAATGCCATTTATTATGACATGGCGGCCTTGGCCTTATTGGACATAATGGTAATTTATTTGGCGGTAATGCTATATAAATATCTTTGGAAATCATAAGGGCAAATTTTTTTGCCCAGGGTATAAACTTTTGTACCCTAACGGGGGAAAAAGTAATATTTCCCATCCTCATCTATCCTTGTTACAGGCAAAGTATGAAAACTTTCGAAATAAGAATATAAGGATCTAAGGCTTCCCCAAAATTTCGATAATTTAGGGTTGTTATAGCTTTGAGAAATTTTTTTATAATTTTCAACTGTCAGGCGGCATGGAAATATTTGCACAGGTATCCGTCGCTGGCCAAAATAACGGGCTTGCATAGTAATTATATACAGTTCCTTTATTCTACGGGTGGTTACTGGCAGGCAACCTACCGATTCGCAACCACCATGTATGTATATATCGCCTCCCCAATTGCCCCACTCGCCGTTTATACTGTCAGCCTTATTGGGGTAATTAATACCCAACGAAAGATGGTAGTTACTGGTTGGATTAAATTCATTTATATAATAAACTCCCTCGGGTATTTGCTTATCGCCCTGCTTATATTTTGGGCCCAAAAAACCTGACGAAGAACATATTCTATAGGTTCTAAATAAGGCAAAAGTATCAATATCATAGCCCTTTACCCACAACTCCACCTCGTCTTCTTTTTTAAAAGCACGGATAAGAACTTCATAATTATTCATGGAAATATTTTCGGCAAGTAACCAATTATCAATGCTATCTATTTTTTCTTCATAAGCATTTAATACTCTAACATTTGATAATTGGGACCGTTTAAAATCTTCATCAACACCAAAGCCAGTTGGTTGGCTTTGAAAAGAAAAAAACAAAATTCCTATAATACTTAAAAATCTATGTATGTTTTTTTTGTGTATCAACGATTCGTAAATCTATTTTATATTTTCAATGCATGGCAAAAATAATACCATGCAACATTATACAATACTAGTTTAAAAATTATTTATACAGCAATTGATACCTGATTGCGGATAACATACTCAGGAGGTTTATTATAAAAAAATGAAAATAGTGGAATGTTAGTAGTTCATCCCCAAAAATGAAGTTACCGCTTTATCATTTAAGTTGCGATATCCCAATGCCTTAATTACTTTTCCCTCGTTAAGAAAGAAGACGGTTGGCATTTGTTTGGTAATAGAATAAAACTGTTTGGAAGAAATAATTTTATAGGGAAATTGGGTTGATTCAGATTTTTCCCAAAAGGGTTTCAAATTAGCCGAATCACCAAAAAAAATATAGGAAATATTGTAAGCATTAGGATGACGTGAATCCATAATACTTATTTTTTTAGCAGCCTTTTGGCACATATTGCATTGCATACTCATAAAAAGGACAATGTTTTTTCCTTTAGTTATATCTATAGGATTATTGGCATTTTTCCATGGAATACTATCCAATTTTTCAAAATCGATATTATCCGCCACTCCATTTAAATTATAACGGTGGGCCACCAAAAAATCAGGTGGGGAAAAAATAAATGGGGTTAGAAAAGAAATAACTAATACAACTCCAGGTGCAACCTTTAAAAAAGGCTTAGGTAACAAAATTAAATCCTGATCTTTTACCCTGAACAGTAGAAAAACAAAAATTAAAATGATGGCATTCTTAATCAAAGATTCGGCCGCATTCATTTGAAACATTTCGCCAAAGCAATGACAGTTTTCGTCATTACCACTAAGCCATTGAATTGATAACCAAATTGAGAATACAGAAATTAATATTAAAGCAACTGAATTTGTTTGCTTAATACCTATTCCAAACAAATAAAATAAACCAATACCAAGTTCTAAGGATATGAGTAACCTAACATATATGGTGGTTAGCATCCAGTTTAAATTTAGTGTTTTAAATACAAATAATTCAAATCCATCAATACCTGATAGTTTTAATAGTGCTGAGACTAGAAACGTAAATGCAAGAATTAGCCGGATTGAAAATTTCATTTTTAAAAAAAATAAAAAAGGCATTTTAAAATAAAATGCCTTTTTGGTACATAAAAATTAAAATTTTACAGTGATGAGATTTCGCAATCTTTTTTAGGAATATTAGAGTCGCCTCTGTCACATTCTTCCTGTGCTTTTTTCTTGGTGCCGTTAATCACCGTTTTGGTTGTGGTTTGTCCACCAGCTGCATCTGTTTCTACGCAATTACACGTATGTTCTCTTGAGCACGAAGACATTGTAACTAATCCCATAGCTCCGAAAGCTACTATTAACATGATTTTTTTCATTTTTTTTTATTTTTATAGGTTAAATTTTATGGGATTATTTATCCCGTTTTGTGTTATACAAAGGTATTTACCCCCCTTTGCAAGCATGTTATATAATTTTGGAAACCTTTTACAGAATTCATAGGTTTTGGTTTAGTACCCGATGGTATTAAACAATGAATGTATTAATACTGTGCTTAAAGTTTTAGTTTTGTGAATAAATTAAAATCTTTTAAAAATGAAAAAATTTATCCTTAATAGTATTAACCATTGAAGGAGTTGGAAGATTATAGCTGGTTTCCGGTAAGCTTAAGAAATTTTCAAACGGAATTAATCGGCTTTGTAGTTTCCAAGTTCAATGTGTATGGTAGTTTTATCAATTACCTCAAAACCCTTTCGCTTCCACAGCAAACTATGACTGACCTCTGCTCAGGCAGTGGCGAACCAGCTATCAGCATTTTTAAAAAAAGTAATTGCTTCACTCATCTTATTCTTTCCGATAAGTATCCAAATACTTTGCAGTTAAGTGATGATAAAATATCATATAAAACTACCAATGCCGATGTGTTGGAAATGGAATTTAAACTCGGAACTTATTACACCATGTTCAATGCCCTTCATCATTTTAAGGACGATGACAAATTGAAAATTATAAATAAAATCAGAGCATCTAATTCTGATGCTTTTTTTGCAGAGATACTGGAACCACGGGTAGATTGTTTCCTGAAAGTTTTTTTAACAACTACCCTCGGCACCATTTTATTCACCCCTTTTATACGTCCATTTTCCTTAAAACGTTTGCTCTTGACCTACATACTTCCCCTTAATATACTAACCATCACGTTCGATGGTTTACTATCGGTTTTGAAATCACGATCGGTGCGCCAATACCAAAAATTATTTGCAGCATACACTGATGAAATAAAAGTATTAAGGCTAACTAATGGCCTGGCTCCGCTTATCGTAATACAGATTCAATCAAAAAAATGAAGCTGCTCATAATACTTTGGAAATTTAGCCGGCCCCATACTATAGTAGGCAGTGTAATTAGTATTTGTACCTTGTATCTTATCGTTTATAGTAAACACCAAATACTTGACATTCCATTATTAATTATGGCTTTAATTATTGGTATCTGCTGCAATATTTTTATTGTGGGTCTCAATCAAATTGCTGATGTAGATATTGATAAGATTAACAAACCCAACCTACCCATTCCTTCAGGAGTATTGCAAGTGCATCAGGCAAAAATTATCGTTTACTCGGCTTCAGGTATCAGTTTGGCTGTGGCATTGTTTATTTCGCCGTATCTTTTTTTGATTATTGCCATGGCTACATTTATAGGCTGGGCCTACTCCATGCCGCCTTTTCACCTCAAAAAACACCATCTAACTGCCGCTATAGCTATAGCAACGGTGCGGGGTATTTTGCTAAATGCCGGCGGATTTATGATGTATAATTACCTGATAAACGACTCGCTTGAAATGCCTGTAAATGTAATAATACTAACCATATTCATTATCATGTTCAGCATAGTAATAGCGTGGTTTAAGGATTTGCCCGATATGGAAGGGGATGCAAAATATAATATCAAATCGCTGGCCATTTTATATACCCCTAAAATTACCTTGATACTGGGCCACCTTATGGTTGGGGCAGCCTATCTCTTTACTATCTATATGAAATATATTGATTTTTCACTTTCAAAAATCCCATCTTTCCAAACCAAAGTACTTTATTACGGGCAGATTGTTTTATTTATACTTTTTATAGGTAATGCATTTTCAATAAAGTTAAACCAACACCAATCCCTCAAAATATTCTATAAACGTTTTTGGTGGTTTTTCTTTGCCGAATATCTTTTGTATTTGATGGCGTATATTAGTATTGATAAATACCTTCATACTGCGAGTCTTCTCTTTCACTTGCATCTTGCTAGTAACTTTTTAATATGCCTCTGGCATAATATAGGTTGAGCTTTTGGGCAAAACAAGATTCTTTGTTTTGGCCTAGAGGTCAGGTTAATTGCCGCTGGCAAGATGCAAAGCGACAGCAGTAAATAGTAAAGCTTAGATGCTTCTCCCGATAGCTATCTGGACAGCATGACAAACACTACTCCACCTCAATCTTCCCAACCATATCTTCCGGTTTTACCCACGCATCAAATTGTTCGTTGGTTAGTAATTTTAAAGATAAAGCCGCATCGCGCAAGGAGGTATTTTCTTTATGGGCTTTTTTGGCAATTTTGGCGGCATTGTCATACCCTATATGAGGGTTCAGGGCTGTTACCAGCATTAACGAATTTTCTAATTTATTTTTTATTTCGGCATGGTTAGGTTCTATTCCTATGGCACAGTTATCATTAAACGATAAACAAGCCTGCCCCAATAACCGTGCCGATTGCAATACATTAAACGCTATCATGGGCTTAAACACATTCAGTTCAAAATGTCCGTTGCTTCCGCCAATCGTTACCGCCACATCGTTTCCCATTATTTGGGCGCAAACCATCGTTAGGGCTTCGCACTGGGTAGGGTTTACTTTGCCGGGCATAATACTGCTGCCGGGTTCGTTTTCAGGAATAAAAATTTCACCAATTCCGCTTCGCGGGCCTGAGCTTAATAAGCGGATGTCGTTGGCTATTTTCATACAACTTACAGCTGCACGTTTCAAGGCTCCATGAATTTCAACCATAGCATCGTGAGCAGCCAGGGCTTCAAATTTATTAGGGGCGGTTACAAAAGGTAAAGCCGTTTCCTCGGCTATTAATTTGGCAACTAATTTATCATATCCGGCGGGGGCATTCAGTCCTGTTCCAACTGCAGTTCCGCCCAATGCAAGTTCGGCAGATCCGGGTAGTGAGTTATTAATTGCCTTAATGCTCATTTTAAGTTGCTGATGATACCCGCTAAACTCCTGACCAAGAGTTAATGGGGTAGCATCCATCAAATGGGTACGGCCTATTTTTACAATATTTTTAAAATCGCGGGCTTTGTGTTTTATAGTGGTTTTTAATGCCTGAATACCGGGCAGAGTGTAATCAATCAGTTGCTTATAAACAGCAATGCTCATAGCCGTGGGATAGGTATCGTTGCTCGATTGTGATTTATTTACATCATCGTTTGGGTGTAAAATTTTAGTTGCGTCAGTAAGGCTTCCACCACTTAATACATGGCCATGGTTGGCTATCACCTCGTTCACATTCATATTGCTTTGGGTACCCGACCCCGTTTGCCATATTACCAATGGAAACTGATCGTCCAATTTTCCGGCAGTTATTTCATCACAAACTTTTCCAATCAAATCGCACTTTTCTTTAGATAATTTCCCTAATTGAAAATTGGCCAATGCTGCACATTTTTTTAAAACGGCAAACGCCCTAATTATTTCTATAGGCATACTTCCCTCCTGCCCTATTTTAAAATTATTTCGTGATCGTTCGGTTTGTGCGCCCCAATATTTGTCAGCCGGCACTTTCACCTCTCCCATGGTGTCATTTTCTATTCTGTAATTTATTGCTTTTGTGTTGGTAGTCATAATGGTGCAAAAATAAAGAATTTATGTCTATGGAGATTGAGAGCATGCAGTCTTTTAATAGAGATAACTTTGTCTTTACATCTCAAAGTCTCATTACTCAAAGTACTCTGTTTTCAATACTCATATCTTACAATCTCTGTTCCCAAAGTCTAAGCACTCTGCAGTAAAAATACATGTACTAAAATTGTTACACATGGTGGTTATCATTACCTTAAATTAAAGAGAAGGTTCGCTCTATTTTAATGAAATTTGTTATTTAGATTATAAATTATAAAAATGAAAATCAAACTGATTACCATCGCCTTAGTAATTTCGAGTTTCTTAATAATTAGTTCCGAATGTATTGCCCAAAATACCCTTACAAAACCAGAACGTAAAGCTTTAAAAAAAGAGATAAAAGCCTACAAAAAAGCTCCGGAAACTTATAAGGCCATGAAAGATAAAAATGCTAAAAAAATAGAAGAATTGGAGGCAGAACTGGAAGGCCTGAGAAATCAATTAACTGCAGAATGGCGCAAGGTAGATTCACTAAATGCAATTATAAATGAGGCAGAAAAAACAATAACTGAATATGAAAAAGCGGCAGTGGAGTGTGGAAAAGTACCTTCACAGGGTACCGTTTACTCTGTACAAATCGGAAATTATAAGATTTTGGATTTAAGAACCACCTTTAATGCCAACAAAGGATTAAGAACCGAAAGTTATACAGGAGCCAACGCTTATATGATTGGTAATTTCACTAGTTTAGAAGAAGCTATTCAATTTGCATCAGATATTAAAAAATTGGGGATTTCCGACGCCTTTGTAACCCAATATATTGACGGCAGTCGAATAATTACCTTTGATGCCTTGAAGGGGAAATAAAACTTTGAACCTAGTTTTAACGCTTCCCTAATTTATTAATAAAAATAAATTACTTTCTTAAATAATTCCTTTTATTTTTTGGTAACAAAAAAATAAAAAATAATGTCTATTGAATAAAAATAAATTTAGATTTGTCTAATCAAAAAAAAAAAATCAATTCTATGGAAAGACGGGATTTCTTTAAACAACTTACATCTACTGCACTTGCTCCCAGCCCTATTGGCAAAGGACGTGGTTTAGGTGAAACACCAACCACAGGGCTAAATCAATACAAAGGCACTTGGGGTCATACTCAGGCCATTCATTTATTGCGCCGAACGATTTTTGGGGTTAAACAATCTGAACTGGAGGCATTTAAAGCCATGACCATGAGCAATGCCGTAGACGCCTTGTTAAATGTATCTACTACCGCACCAGCACCTCCAGTGAACGCCTATAATAATGGTACTTCAATCGACCCCGATGTTCCGGCCGGACAAACTTGGGTAAACGCACCTATAAGCCCCAATTATTCCTTTCAAAGAAGACGTTCTATTAAATCCTGGTGGACAGGATTGATGATAAATCAGGAAACTACGATTCTTGAAAAAATGGTTATGTTCTGGCATAACCACTTTGCCACGGAGGGAGAAACCATACAGGTTGAACATTACATGTATAAAAATATTGTATTGTGCCGCCAGCACGCCCTTGGTAATTTTAAAACTCTGGTAAAAGAAATGACCATTGACCCCGGAATGCTAAGGTATTTGAATGGGTATTTAAATACAAAATCAGCACCGGACGAAAATTATGCCCGTGAATTACAAGAATTATTTACTCTTGGAAAAGGAAAGGATAGTAAATATACCGAAGATGATGTAAAAGCAGCGGCAAAAGTACTCACTGGTTGGCGTATAAATAATACTACTCTCTCTTCTTATTTCGATTCCAACAAGCATGATACGGGGAACAAAACTTTTTCATCTTTTTTTAATAATACAGTAATAACTGGTAAAACCGGAACAAATGGTGCCAATGAAACTGATGAACTGTTAGCTATGATTTTTTTACAAAACGAAGTGGCTAAATTTATGTGCCGGAAGCTATATAGGTATTTTGTTTATTATGATATTGATGCCACGGTTGAAACCAATGTGATAGTACCTTTGGCAACAATTTTTAGAAACAATAATTATGATATAAAACCTGTACTTGCAACCCTTTTGAAAAGCGAACATTTTTATGATACCTTAAGCATGGGCTGTTCTATAAAATCGCCTCTTGAATATGCAGTGGGCTTTTGCCGGCAGTTTGAGGTTTCTTTTCCTGTAAGTACTGATTATGTAAATAATTATAACCATTGGGCATATTTACAAGCAGTAGGTGCTGCTATGCAGCAGGACAGCGGAGATCCGCCTAACGTAGCTGGCTGGCCGGCTTATTATCAGGAACCTCAATATTATGAAATATGGATAAACTCCGACACCCTGCCTAAGCGCATGGGATTGGCTACCTTATTGATTTATACAGGATATAACCGTGGTGGATTTAAACTTATTGTAGATGTTTTGGCTTTTGCTGCCAAAATCCCTAACACATCCGACCCGAACAAACTTATTGATAATCTACTCTTATTATTAATGCCGGTGGCTGTAGATGCCTCCGTAAAACCTATTTTAAAATCCGCCTTACTAAATGGGCAATCAACCGATTCGTATTGGACTGACGCCTGGAATGCTTATAAAGCCAATAATAATGATTTAGTTAACAAAAATTACTGGACCAATCAATTAAGACTGGCCATTACCTATATTCTCAACCTAGCCGAGTTTCAATTGAACTAAACCCATTTAAAAATAAAATAATTAATCACATGAAAAGAAGATCATTCATAAAACGTACAGCACCCGCAGCCCTTTTACCGGTGTTTATAAATGGATTGTCATTTCGGAGCTATGGCAATTCACCACTATTAAGACTGTTGGCTGCCAAAGCAGCCATAAATGATAAAGTGCTTGTTCTTGTTCAGCTAAACGGAGGAAACGACGGGTTAAACACCTTAATTCCTTTGGATCAATACACCAATCTGACAACTGCCAGGTCAAACATCATGATTCAGGAAAGTAAAGTTCCAAAATTAAAAGGGTTTGAAAAAACAGGACTTCACCCTTCGATGACAGGAATGTTAAACCTTTTTAACAACGAAAGCAGTTTAAATATTATTCAGGCTGTAGGTTACCCTAGTCCTAATTTTTCGCATTTCAGGTCAACCGATATATACCTAAGCGCTTCCGATAGCAATCAGTTTATAAACTCAGGCTGGTTAGGCCGATATTTAGATGATGCTTATCCAGGTTTTCCAACAGGTTATCCCAATACAGATATGCCCGATCCATTAGCTATTGCCATAGGCGGGGTAGTATCACAAGCCCTTCAAGGGCCCGAAGTAAATATGGGCATGGCTATTAGCGACCCGACAAGTTTTTATAATTTTGTAGATAGTGTGGTTAATCCTAACCCCACTACCCCAGCCGAAAAGGAGTTGGCTTACATCCGCTTGGTAGCGCAGCAAACCGATAAATATGCTGACAGTATAAAAGCTGCCTATAATTCTGTAACTACCAAATCACCGATGTATGCTGATACTGCAGCTAGAAACTCATTGTCAGATCAGTTAAAAATTGTAGCCAGACTCATTGCCGGAGGTTTAAAAACAAAAATATATATGGTAAGTTTGGGAGGATTCGACACCCATTCTAACCAGGTAAATACAACAGGTGGAAATGAAACAGGTGCCCATGCTGATTTATGGAACAAGGTATCTGTTGGCATAAGTGCATTTATGGATGATTGTAAAAAATTGGGAGTAGCGGATAGGGTAGCAGGAATGACCTACTCAGAATTTGGAAGACGGATTTCTTCAAATGCAAGCCTTGGAACCGACCACGGTGCGGCAGGACCCTCTTTTGTTTTTGGCACTAAAGTTAATAGTACCATGATAGGGACCAATCCTGTAATTCCGGGAACAGTTGGGGCGGCCGATAATGTAAATATGCAATACGATTTCCGTCAGATTTATTCATCCACCTTGCAACAATGGTTTGGCCTTACAAAAACCGAAGCTGCCGGAGTAATGTTAAAAGATTTTGACACACTCCCAATCTTTAAAACATCAGGAAGTGCCCAAGATGCCGCAGGAGCTAAAATTTCATTTGTCGAAAATTATCCTAATCCATTTGAAAACAGCACCACCATAAAAATTAATACTACCGGTGGTCATACTCAAGTTAAAATTTATGATGCCATAGGAAATGAGGTAGCCACCTTGGTAAATAAAACATTACCATCAGGTATTCATGAAATTTTATTCGACGGGCGCAACCTTGCGTCAGGTAATTATTACTACAATGTAATTTGTGGTTCAAACCGAATGAATGGTGTGCTGGTTAAAAAGTAAAACGTAATTTTAAAAAACTATTCATTCATTTATATTGCTTTCATTTACCTATTTTGAAAGAGTGATATATAAGGTACATTCGCAACTTAATTAAAACTTAAAAAAATGAAAAAAATTAAATTCTTAAACCTCGTAGTATTAGTTACTGTTTTTACAGTATTCTCAAACAACTTATTCGCTCAAAACAAAGACCAAGCTTCGGCCAAAAAGAACCCAACCAAGGTAGACAACTTTGCTGAGGGTAGAACTCTAACAGAAAGTGACCTTGGATTTTTGAATGCAGTAAAGTCAACCAAAGGTGTAAAAAGCAGAGGTGCCGCAAGTGCCGATGTTACAATTGACAATACATCTTTTAAAGTGGGTCAAGTGCTTACAGCCGATGATGTAGCTAAAATTTCAAAAGCAATTGCTGATTCAAAAAACTCAACCAAGGCAAAAAATAAAGACAAAAGCCGGGGAGATTGTAACTATGTGTGCTATTACTTGCTTCAGGATTCATACGGTAATTGGTATTATTACTATTATTGCTGTGGTTAATAATATAAAAAAAAATCCAATAAAAAAGGGACTGAGAAATCAGTCCTTTTTTTATTTATCCTTTAAACTATATTATCTAAATAACACTTATACTTAATCCATTTAATCAAACCTTTTCTGCGATTTGATTAAATCTATTAACCCACCTAAAATCATGAATAACAAAATTAAAATTACAAACATATTTGCCATATAATAAAACCCCCGAAATCATTTTAAAATACTTTTTATACTGGCTTGAATTTTAAAAAATATATACATACTTTTGCAGCCCTTAAAAAGAAATTATAAATACATACGGGAATGGACGCACAGTCATACAAAACAATATCAGCCAATAAAGCAACGGTAAACAAACGTTGGTTTGTGGTGGATGCCGAAGGAAAAACCCTTGGTCGCTTAAGCTCATCTATAGCCAAAGTAATCCGTGGCAAAAACAAGCCTGACTTTACTCCACATATGGATTGTGGCGATAATGTAATCGTACTTAACGCTGAAAAAGTGGCATTAAGTCGTGATAAAATGACAACCAAAGAGTATGTTTCCTATTCAGGTTACCCAGGTGGACAAAAATTTACGAGTGCCAGAAATTTGATTTCAAAAAAACCTGAGGCATTAGTAGAAAAAGCCGTTAAAGGAATGCTACCAAAAAACAAATTGGGCAGAGCAGTATTTCATAACCTATTTGTGTATGCTGGAAACGAGCATCCACATCAGGCACAAAAACCAGAAATTTTAGAATTTTAAAAAATAACAGATGGAAGTTTTAAACACATCAGGAAGAAGAAAAACAGCCGTGGCCAGAGTTTATATGACTGCAGGCAGTGGAGCCATAATTGTAAATGGAAAAGAAGTTTCGACATATTTTCCATCCACAGCCCAGCTTTACGATGTCAACCTGCCTTTTACTATTTGTAATGCCGTAGGTCAATACGATGTGAAGGCAAACATTGACGGTGGTGGATACCATGGTCAGGCAGAGGCTTTAAGATTAGGAATAGCCAAAGCATTAGTACTGGTGGATGCAGAAGTTAATAAACCCCTTTTAAGGGCTAATGGGTTAATGACCCGTGACTCAAGAATGGTAGAGAGAAAAAAGCCAGGACAAAAGAAAGCTAGAAAGAGATTCCAGTTTAGTCAACGTTAATATTTTAAAGAGTACATGTCAAATCTTACAACCAAAGAATTATTGGAAGCCGGAGTTCACTTCGGACACCTTACCCGTAAATGGAACCCTAAAATGGCTCCATTTATATTGATGGAAGAAAACGGTATCCATCTTATTGATTTGAATAAAACCATTTCAAAACTGGAAGATGCCAAGTCTGCCATTAAAAACATAGTAAAATCAGGTAAAAAAGTTTTATTTGTTGCTACTAAAAAACAGGCAAAAGAATTGGTTTCGGAAGAAGCCAAAAGAGTGAACATGCCTTTTGTAACCGAGCGATGGTTGGGTGGTATGCTTACCAATTTTGCTACGGTTCGTAAGTCCATCAAAAAAATGCAAAATTTTGAAAAAATGGCGCAAGACGGAACTTACCAGAATATTTCAAAGCGTGAACGCTTAATGATAGACCGTGAAAAAATAAAATTAGAAAAATTATTGGGAGGCATTGCCGATCTTAATCGTATACCTTCAGCTTTATTTATTGTGGATTCAAAACGTGAGCACCTTGCTGTGGCTGAAGCCCAAAAATTAAATATTCCAATATTTGCAATTGTAGATACCAACAGCGACCCATCTAAAGTAGATTATCCAATACCTGCCAATGATGATGCGGCCAAATCAATCTATTTAATAACCCGTGAATTTTCGGAGGCAATAATTGAAGGCATGCAGGAGCGCAAAGACAAAGCCGACAAAGAAGACGTAGAAGCAAAAACAGAAGTAGTAGAAGAAGCAACCAATTAATACGAATGATTACAGCAGCAGCAGTTAATGAATTAAGAAAAGCAACAGGAGCCGGAATGATGGATTGCAAAAATGCTTTGCAGGAAACCAACGGCGATATGGAGCAAGCCATAGATTTTTTAAGAAAAAAAGGAGCAAAAGTATCGGCCAATCGTGCCGACCGTGATGCAGCCGAAGGTGCTGCAATTGCGATAGCTTCAGAAGATAAAAAAACAGGTGCGGTTATTCGCCTTAATTGTGAAACCGACTTTGTTGCAAAAAATGAAGATTTTATTTCGTTAGCCAATAAAATTGCCATCGCTGCATTGCTAAATAAACCGGCTTCAATTGAAGAATTAAAAAATATCTCAATTGAAGGAGTTTCATTAAGTGAAAGACTTTTGGAATATGTTGGTAAAATAGGGGAGAAAATAGATGTTACTGTTTGCGAAATTGTAGAAGGTAACTTAATAGTTCCTTATATACATGCAGGAAATAAAATTGGTGTTTTGGTAGCATTATCCACAACAGGCGAAAAAGCTGAAGCAGCCGGAAAAGATGTGGCTATGCAAATAGCAGCCATGTCGCCTGTAGCTTTGGATAAAGGCGATGTGTCGCAAGAAATTATTGATCGTGAAATTGAAATTGGAAAAGCGCAGGCAGCGGCCGAAGGCAAACCTGAAGCAATGCTTGAAAAAATTGCTCTTGGAAAATTAAACAAATTTTATAAAGATTCTACCCTATTGAATCAGGATTTTGTAAAAGACAGTTCTAAAACTATAAGTCAAATGCTTAATGACATTGAAAAAGGACTCACGGTTACTAAATTTAAACGAATACAGGTTGGAGTATAAAATATTTAAAAAGAGAAACAT
>JBJXDS010000341.1:0-4255 GCA_046154525.1 Bacteroidia bacterium | reverse complement strand
TTTCACGGGCAAAAATAAAATTGCTGCTAAGATGTTGCTTTGGTAAAAATCCGTCTTCTGGTTTTAGTATTTCAAACACTTCCTTTTTGTTATAACTTAAATTTTTTCCTGTTTTATAGCGGAGATTTGAGGTTGTTTTTTTATCACCAATTACCTTTATTGCTTCGTTTACCCTAACCGAACCGTGGTCAGTGGAAATTACTATTTTACCACCTTTTTCGGCTATTTTTTTCATAGCCTCCCAAAGGGGTGAATGCTCAAACCAACTTAGGGTAATACTGCGGTATGCAGGTTCTTCCTCGGCCAGTTCACGCATTATTTTATAATCGGTACGGGCATGGCTTAATGAATCCACAAAATTATAAACGATCACATTCATTTCGTTGCTGAACATATTTGGTATATCATCCAGCATATCCTTAGCCTGGTCCAGGTTTACTACTTTAGTATACTTTGTTTTCATGGTTTTCCGTAACCGGCCTAACAAATCGGTAAAAAAATCCCCTTCAAAATTATTTTTTCCGCCATCATCTTCATCGTTGCTCCATTTTCCCGGAAAGCGTTTTTCAATATCAGAAGGCATCAATCCGGCAAATATAGAATTGCGGCAGTACTGGGTGCTGGTGGGTAATATGGATAAATATAAATCCTCCTTTTCTACTCTAAAGTATTCCGAAATTATTGGCGAAATAGTCCGCCATTGGTCGAATCTCAAATTATCAATTAATATAAAAAAGAATGGTTTTCCTGGTTCCTGTTCGGTCAAAATTCCGCGTCGCATCAAGGTGTGGCTCATTATCGGAGCCTGGGCATTATCGTAAGGCAAGAATTTGATGTAATTGTCTTCCACAAATTTGCAAAAACTTTTATTGGCTTCCTGTTTTTGCATTTTAAAAACTTCTTTCATCCCGGTTTCTTCACTTTTATCAAAATTCACTTCCCAATAAACCAGTTTTTTATAGAGGTTTTTCCACTCCTCAAAATTCATCCTCTCCCCCATTGTCATCCCTATATTCCTGAATTCTTGCTGGTAGCCTGACGTCGTTTTTTCTTTTACCAATTCCCGTTTTTCCAATATTTTTTTAATACTTAAAAGTATCTGGTTGGGGTTGGCAGGTTTTATAAGGTAATCGTCTATTTGGGTACCAATAGCATCTTCCATCATACCTTCCTCTTCGTTTTTGGTAATGAGTACCACTGGCAAATCATTACGGTATTCCTTTACCTGTTTAAGCACCTCCAATCCAGAAATTCCCGGCATATTTTCATCCAGAAAAATGATATCAAAATATTGTTTTTTAACTTCGTCAATGGCATCACGGCCATTATTTACAGTTGTTACTTTGTATCCTTTGTTTTCAAGGAAAATAATGTGTGGTTTTAGGAGTTCAATTTCGTCGTCAGCCCAAAGTATATGTTCGTTTGCCATTGTATTTGTTAACGGTGGTTTGTGGTTATTATTGCCAAAAATATTCTACAGCAAAGAAACAAATTATAATAGGCTATTACCCAAAGATTCACAGATTATTTTTACAATACAATAAGTTGAACTGCAATAGATAATTTGCCTCAAAATAACCTGGAACTTAGAACCAAGAACTTAGAACTTTCTTTTTAACTTTGCCCAACCACTTTGAACAAATTAAAAATAATAAATGACCCGGTTTATGGTTTCATTACCATCCCATTTGAAATCATTTTTGATTTGATGGAACATCCATGGTTTCAAAGGTTAAGACGAATAAATCAATTAGGATTGACGCATTTGGTTTATCCCGGTGCCATTCATACTCGGTTTCATCACACTCTGGGTGCTCTGCATTTAATGACCAAAGCCCTGGATACTTTGGAACAAAAGGGCGTTAAAATTACAGAACCCGAAAAAGAAGCTACCTGTATTGCTATTTTACTTCATGATATTGGGCATGGGCCATTTTCACATGTATTAGAAAATACAATTTTACCGGGCATTCATCACGAAACCATTTCTCTTGAATTGATGCATTTGCTCAATAAAGAGTTTAAAGGTAAACTTGATCTTGCAATTGAAATTTTTAATGATAATTATCCAAAAAAATACCTGCATCAGCTAATTAGCAGCCAATTGGATATGGACCGTCTGGATTATCTGACCCGGGATTCATTTTATACCGGAGTGAGTGAAGGAATTGTAGGGATAGACCGTATCATCAGTATGCTGGCGGTAAAAGATAATGAACTGGTGGTGGAAGAAAAAGGTATTTACAGCATTGAAAAATTTATAATAGCCCGTCGTTTAATGTATTGGCAGGTTTATTTGCATAAAACTACCTTAGCCGCCGACCAATTAATTACCAATATTATGAGGCGGGCAAAGGAGTTACTGGCCTCAGGTAAAAAACTTAATACAACTGATGACTTACTGTATTTTTTAAAATTGCCTGAACCCATAAAAATTGACAAACAGCTTTTAGAAATTTTTAATAAAATAGATGATTCGGATTTGATTATGAATATAAAACAATGGCAAAATACGAATGATTTTCTTTTGAGCAAACTTTGTCAATCGCTTATCAATCGTAAACTTCCGAAGATTGTTATTCAAAATAAAGCCTTTTATAAATCAACTATTGAAGCCCATAAGGCATCTGTGTTGAAAGCAATTAAACAATTAGACAATGTAACAATTGATTATTTCGTAAATACCGGAACAGTGAAAAACGAAGCCTATCAAACAAAAGGCACAATTAAAATACTTGCCAAATCAGGTGAACTTAAAGATTTAGCCACGGCTTCGGATAATTACAATATTAATTCGCTTACCAAAACAGTGACCAAATATTATTTGTGTTTTTTGGAATGATTTTTAGATGCAGAGATGACAAATTGTTGAGGTTTTAGAATCCTAAATTTTAAACACCCTAAAAACTTCCGCCCTACCATTGCCTTCAATTTTTAAATAATAAATACCCGGAGAAAAGTTATTAATATTTATGGTTTGTTGATTTATTGCCGATGATTTTTTTAAAATCATATTTCCAAATTGGTCAAATAATTGAAGTTCAAAATCACCATTTAAATTTTCAATAAATAAATTCCCATCCACTAATGGATTAGGGTAAACATTAATTGTTTTATTAAATAAATGATTTATTCCGGCTTTATCCCTAATCCAAATTGTATCGGCATCTAGTCCACAATAATTACTTACAGTTACCCAATATTTTCCAAAATCATTTACGGTAATTGTCGGAGAGGTGGCGCCAATACTCCACTTATATTCACTTCCGGCATTACGGGCATCTAATTTGATACTAAATGGTTTTTTCAAGGAGGTATCTTTTCCTAAATCTACTATCGGAATGGTTTTTTGTATAATAGTTAAAGTATCCTTTGTTTCACCACACTTATTATAAACCTTCACACTATATAATCCCGAATTTGTAAATTTTCGGTTTAGTGAATCTTTACCATCACCCCATTCAATTTTATAATCTGAAACTTTGGGATAGATTGATACAACATGTTCAAAATTGTGGCAATAAATTGTATCCTTTCCCAGATCCACTTTCGGAATATTTAAAATTCCCAATTGAATTGTATCCGAAGCTATGCCACATTCATTGCTAATAGTGGCGTAATATTTACCTGAGGTGTTAAAAATTTTATTAGACAACGTACTCCCGTCCCACCATTTTATATTTGATTTACCAATAATAGAATCCAGAGAAATAGAATGACTGATTTTTGCACAATAAATACTGTCGCTTCCTAGGTTTAAACCTGGAGATTTTTTATAATTTAATACAATTGTATCGTTCAACTTATTGCATTTATTTTCAAAATCTAAAAAATATTTTCCGGTTTTAGAAATAGTTTTTGTTGAACTCGTATCACCATCGTTCCATAAATATTTTCCGGGCTTAAGTGTATTTTTTAAAGTTAAAGTTTCCTTATTACACAGAAGCGTATCATTTCCAAGTTGAAGTTTTAAAAATGGTAAATAACTCAGGGTAAATGTATCAGAAATTGTATTGCAATAATTTTCAGCCCTTACCCAATATTTTCCAGGTTGATTTACCACAAAGTTATGGGCATCACTATTATTGCTCCACAAAATTTTGCAGGCAAAGCACGAAAAAGATATATTGTCGTTTACACTGCCACAATAAAAAGAATCTTTAACTACAATAGTTGGATTTTTCCACATAAAAATGATGGTAGTATCATACAATACTTCTTCGCAGCTTTGTAACTCAAAAGCAACTATAAATTT
>JBJXDS010000340.1:0-7332 GCA_046154525.1 Bacteroidia bacterium | reverse complement strand
CAATAGGGTGATTGCGCGCTTACTAAACCTCCGAGAGAGGTAATTAAAAAAACCGTTAAACAGGTTTTGAAAAGTTGATTAGATAAATTTTTTGAATAAGAAGTAAAATTTTTTTCCATAGTCGTTTTTTAGTTTATGTTACGTTTGATATTACAAGGCGAATAGGCTGTCGCATTGTAAAAGTTCTGTAAAAGAATAGAATTGGTTTGTCATAACAAAATTTTTAATTCCTAATAAATGTAAAAAAATAAATATTTTTTTATTATGCGTTGATAATCAAACTGTAAAAGTTTAAAAAAAAATTATAATTGTTACCAATTAAGAAATTTAGTTAAACATAATTTATAGTGGGGAATACATTCTATTGTTATTAGCCTAAAAACTTATTTTTGCGGCTTATAAAATTTCGGAAAATAAAAACATTCAACTATGACAGAATATAAAGTAATTGGGGTAATGTCGGGAACCTCCATGGACGGAATTGATTTGGTACATTGTACCCTTAATCAAACCAATGGAAATTGGAATTATAAAATAAATGCGTCTAAAACTATAGACTATGATGACAGATGGCGATTGCGATTATCAAAACTCCGTTCGCAGTCGGCCTATAATTTTGTGAGGACTGACCGGTATTATGGCGAATATATTGGCTTATTGATTAACGATTTTTTAAAAGAAACCAATTTGTCAGCCGATTTAATTTCATCCCATGGCCACACCATTTTTCATCAACCTGAAAATAATTTAACCACCCAAATTGGGGATGGAAATGCCATTTCGGCCATTACAGGAATACCTTCGGTTACCAACTTTAGGGCCATGGATGTAATTCTTGGAGGACAAGGAGCTCCGCTGGTTGGTATAGGTGATAAATTACTTTTTAGTGAATATGATATGTGCTTAAATATTGGAGGTTTTGCCAATATTTCGGCCAATGTAAAAGGCAATTATGTAGCCTATGATATTTGCCCTGCCAATATTTTATTAAACCGCATAGCCCGCGAGTTTGATATGGAATATGACGAAGATGGAAAAATAGCGGAAACCGGCAAAATAGATTATGACCTTTTGGGTGATTTGAACACTATACCTTATTATAAGGAACCCTATCCAAAATCATTGGGACGTGAATGGATTAACCATAATTTTTGGGGTATCGTTCGCGAATGTAAAATTGATAAACAAGATAAAATGAAAACTCTTGTGGATCATATAGCCGGGCAAATAGGCCAAAATATTGATAATTTAGCGGATGGCGATTCATCAAAAATAAAAGTATTGGCCACAGGTGGCGGAGTATTGAACCCTGTGCTGGTAGATTATATAAAATCGAATACCGATGCCGAAATAGTAATACCCGATGCCGAACTTATTAATTATAAAGAAGCCCTGGTTTTTGCTCTGATGGGTGTATTAAGGGTGCAAAACAAACCCAATGTTTTGGCAAGTTTTACAGGTGCCGGGGCCGATTCGGTAAGCGGTTCGTTGCACGGTGATTTTTCAAAATTGAATTAAAAAAAGAACGTGAGATTATGAGATGCGAGATTATGAGAATTATTCTCATCCAAAAATCTCATATCTCATAATCTTATATCTCATATCTAAAAAAATGTCTTTATTAAAAAAATTTGAACATAAACATCCCGAAATAGTTTTTGAATGGAAAGATTCTGAAACTGAAGCCGAGGGATGGTTGGTCATTAATTCCATTCGCAACGGTTCGGCAGGTGGTGGAACGAGGATGAGAAAAGGATTGAACCGCCACGAAGTAACCTCATTGGCCAAAACCATGGAAGTGAAATTTACAGTGGCTGGCCCGCCAATTGGTGGAGCCAAATCAGGTATTAATTTCGACCCCCAAGATCCTCGTAAAAAAGGAGTATTGCAACGCTGGTATAAAGCAGCCTATCCATTATTGAAACATTATTATGGAACCGGTGGCGATTTGAATGTGGACGAAATTCACGAAGTGATACCTATTACTGCTGAATTAGGATTGTTGCACCCCCAAGAAGGAACTGTGAATGGGCATTTAAAAGATTATTCGCCCGAAGAAAAATTAAAATCCATTGGCCGTTTGCAGGATGGAGTGAGTTTAAAAATAACCGATGAGCGTTTTTCACCCGATGTAACCCGGGGTTTTAATATTTCGGACATGGTTACCGGTTGGGGTGTGGCCGAGGCTGTGAAGCACTATTATGAAATATGGGGGGGCATGATGCCGGGCAAAATGGCCATCATCCAGGGATGGGGCAATGTGGCGGCATCGGCAGCCTGGTATCTTAGCAAAAACGGTGTTTTAATAGCTGGAATCGTGGATCGCAATGGGGGGATAATAAATAAGCAAGGCATGGGTTTTGAAGAAGTGAATCAACTTTTTTTAGATAAAAAAGGAAACACCCTGGTGTCGGATAAACTTATTTCGGCCGAAGAAGTGAACGAACACATCTGGAGCTTAGGTGCTGAAATTTTTATTCCGGGTGCTGCTTCACGTTTGGTTACCGAAAACCAAGTAATACAAATGATGGAAGGTGGCATGGAAGTGATAAGTTGTGGAGCCAATGTACCCTTTGCCGATGAAGAAATTTTTATGGGCAAAATAAGCCGATTGGCGGATGAAAATATGGCTGTAATACCAGACTTTATAGCCAACTGCGGCATGGCCCGTGTTTTTGCCTACCTTATGAAAAAAGGCGCAGAAGTAAACGATGTCTCTATTTTATTAGATACGTCTAAAATTATTAAAAGTGCTATGATGCGGCTTCACCAGTTTAATCCAAAGCATACAGGTTTATCAAATAAAGCCCTGGAATTGAGTTTGACGGATTTGGTTTAGAGGGGTGTAGCCTTATAAAGTATAATGGAAACATAAAACGAATAATTTTTTAAAATTTAAAAATAAGAATTTGGCTGTTAATCACTTAAAGGTTGACGAGGTTTAAAAACTTCGTCAACCTTTTAATTTTAATTCTTGTTCTATTATTTGCAATACCACCGAAATCTTTTCTGCGTAATCCTCATCTTCCTTTTCATTTTTAAAAAAAGTGGTTTCTAACTTTTCAATCAGGTCGTTTCTTTTTATAAACTGTAAAAACTCATTTTCATAATTCTTTCCGTCAATTTTTAACCCTCCATTTAAAATGGTGTTGCCATGATAATAGAAGAAGTAAACAAAATTTCGCAACCCTGAAATATCCCAAGCCCTTATTAATTCGGCAATCCCCAGGAATTTTCCATACTCTTCCAGTTTTGATACGCCAATTTCAGAGGTTTGATTATTTACCAAATCCATCCAATCAGCCATTACATAGTCTTTAATTGCCTGTTGTTCCTCTTCGGGCCATTCCATCCATTGGGCATATTCTAATTTATTAAATATCTCATCCACATTAACAAAAGCATAATTTCTGTTGGATGAAATCAATTCGCATATTCTTGGCAAATAGTGTTTATAATGTTCAACATCGCCCCAGGTGTAAAGTGCACTGCCATAATAGGAAACCAAATCGTCTTCTTCTAATTGCCGAAGGGGTTTTGAATTTAGTTTTCTTACATCTTCTTCCTTTACACAACCACAATCGCAATAATAGATTCCTTCAGTAGTGTATTTGCCGAAAGTTAGGTACAGGTTTTCTATGGTTGTATTTAATTCGTTCATTTAAATTATTGAAAACTTTATACTCATTATTCAAGGGCCGTTGCGCTAATCCTTGCCAGAGAGGGCCAGAAACTGGGGGCAATAAAAGTATGTTAAAGATATTGGGATATTAAACCTTAGGAAGACCGGCTTTAGCAAGAATTTCATTGGCCTTTGCCAATTTTTTTGGAAAAAGGACCTTACCCCTGAATTGTTCCAACTTCTTGTCAAACACAATAATTGGAACCTTTGATTGATTCAGTTCATCTATTTTCATAATGCAAATTTATTACTTTTTTTTTGTTAACAAAAAAGCTTCGTAATCTTCACCAACTACAAACTCTTCCCAAATACCCTCTTTGGTATAGCCAAATATTTTAAAATCTTCTGCAATTTCTGTCAGATTATTTGTAATTCCCATTCTATACAGTCGGGTTCTCACAGTCGTGCTTCCTGTGGCAAGAACCCATGCTTCAGGGTATTTTTCCGTGAGGGCATAAACGGTTGAAGCAACAGTTGCCAATACTTTTATGCTGTCACCATTATTGGTTACAGAAAGATCATCTATACTTTTAGTTTGTTCGTTATAGTCTCCAAAACCGAGATTGAAAACATTTTTAGAACTGGTTTCTGTGTATTCAACAATTTTTTTAATGCTGCCATTTGGTCCTTCACTAAAAAATTCATAGTACAAAAGCAAATCTTCAGACTTATAAAGATATTTAGATTTGTTCATTCCAATTTTTCTACGAATTTATAACAATTAGCATATTTGGAAAATAATCAAATTTGTCACAAGGACCGCTGCGCTAATTCTTGCCGTTATTTTAGGGGGGGTAATTATCAAAACTTATTACCAAAACTTATACCACCCCAAGGTAAAATCCATTTACTTATATTTCCCTTACTATTCCTATAAAATAAATCATTAAAGATAAAAGAAACTCTGTAAAACATTTTTCTATCACGCACTTCATGCCTAAAGGATATTTGTGAAGTAATATCAAAATTATACGGGGGCCATAATGCTCTACCTGATGTGTTCGGACTTCTAAAATGATAACCGGTACGATATTGTTTGCTTGTAACCTCGGGGTAAAAGTTGAAATGATTATTGACTCCAATACCTATCTCTAATTTAGATTTATTTTTACCGATTACACAATTAAATTAGCCAAATACTTGACCACCCTTGCCAAAATTATAACCCAAATTTCTTGAAAAACATGGTGTAATTCCTAATCTTACAGAAGGAAAAAAAAATCCCTTTTTGATTAAAAATCTTTCATAATTTAAAGAATAAAATATACCATGGCCTCCAGCTTCTATAAAATATGCATTTTTATAAATACTCTTTATAGAATCAGCATCTTTCGCAATAGCCCAATTGAAAACCAAAATAAAAGCTGATAATAAAGTATATCGAATCATTTTTATTAGTTTTTTTTAAAACCAATTTTATTTTTCAAATGTATCCATTTAAGGGTAATTTTTATTAAACGGCCTGTTAAAAATCGTAAACCTAAAATCGTAAATAGAATTATCTTTGCACCCATTGCCACAGTCCGTCGCTTTTTACACATTAGGTTGCAAGCTTAATTTTTCTGAAACCTCTACCATCACCCGGCAGATGGAAGGCTATGGCTTTGTGAAAAAAGATTTTCAGCATGGGGCCGATATTTATGTGATAAATACCTGTTCGGTAACTGACCATGCTGATAAAAAATGCCGCAAGGTGGTAAAGGAAGCCCTGAAATATAATGCGGAGGCCAAAGTGGTAGTGATTGGGTGTTATGCTCAGCTAAAGCCACAGGAAATAGCTTCTATTCCCGGTGTGAATATGGTTTTGGGTGCTGCCGAAAAATTTAATTTGGTGGAGAACCTGACAAAATTAAGTGATGATGAAAACCCTTTGGTATTGAATAAAAATATTAAAGAAACCAATGTGTTTGTTCCCGGGTTTTCGTTTGGTGAACGGACCCGTTCCTTTATGAAAGTGCAGGATGGTTGCGATTATTTCTGTTCGTTTTGTACCATTCCGCTGGCCCGTGGAAAAAGCCGCAGCCAAACTGTGGCTGAAACTATAAAAGTAGCCAATGAAGTAGCTCAAACGGGTGTTAAAGAAATTGTATTGACCGGTGTGAACCTCGGTGATTTTGGGGTAGGACATGGCGAAACGTTTTTTGATTTGGTAAAAGAACTGGATAAAGTAGAAGGCATTGAACGATTCCGCATTTCCAGCATTGAACCCAATTTATTGACGGATGAAATCATCCGGTTTGTGGCCCAAAGCAAAAAATTTGTTCCCCATTTTCATATCCCGTTGCAAAGTGGTTCGGATGATATTTTAAAATTAATGCGGCGCAAATATCTTCGTGATTTATATGTAAACCGTGTTGCAACCATCAAATCCTTAATGCCACATTGTTGCATAGGAGTGGATGTGATTGTAGGTTTTCCGCAGGAAACAGAAGAAGCATTTTTAGAAACCTATAATTTTTTAAACGGACTGGAGATAAGCTACCTTCATGTGTTCCCCTACAGCGAACGGGCCAATACCACCGCCCGTAAACTGGATGGTGTGGTGCCTGTAAAAACCCGCATGGAACGAGCCAAAATGCTACGGATATTAAGCGAAAAGAAACGGCATAAATTTTATACCGAAAACCTTGGGAAAACATTTACCGTGCTTTATGAAGCCGAGGAGGACCATGGCGTAATGCATGGCTTTACCGAAAATTATATTAAGGTAGAAACCCCTTACGATCCTTTGCTGGTAAATGAATTGGTAGAAGTTCAGCTGATTGAAATTAATGAAAACATGAATGTGATTCCATTGGAGCTTTCTACTTGCTTGTCGCATTAGGAATAGAACGCAGATGACGCTGATTGGTTAAGATAAGAAATGATGAATTTATCAGAAGTAAAATATTCCGTGTCCAGATTCCCCCTTATAAAGGGGGTTAGGGGGATTTTCTTAACTCGAATCATATTTAATCCTTACAACCTGCGTAATCGGCGTTCTATAATATGAAATCAATCATTGATAATTTTTCGGAACGAGCTAAATCTTATGCGAGGTTTAGGCCGGTTTACCCGGAAAATTTATATGATTTTGTTTATTCCCATGTTCAAAATTTTGATACCGCCTGGGATTGTGGCACAGGAAACGGGCAAGTAGCTGTGGCATTGTCAGAAAAATTTAAAAAAGTTTTTGCCACAGATGTAAGTGATTCCCAATTGGCCTTGGCTCCGTCAAAACCAAATATTTTTTATAGTAATACACGGGCTGAAAAAACAGATTTTCCGGATAACAGTTTTGATTTGATAACTGTGGCTCAGGCTATTCATTGGTTTGATCAGGACGCTTTTTTTAAGGAAGTATTTCGTGTAGCCAAACCCAATAGCATCCTTGCATTATGGGGTTATAATCTGTTAAATGTAAATCAAGCCATTAATTTAATAATAGCCGATTTTTATATCAACATCGTTGGTCCTTATTGGGATGCAGAGCGCACCATTGTTGATGAAGGGTATAGCAAAATATTATTTCCATTCTATGAAATATCTGCTCCAGATTTTGAAATAGAAGTTGAATGGAATTTTGAACAATTTATTGGTTACTTAAGCTCCTGGTCGTCGGTAAATAAGTACCAAAAAGTAACCGATCAAAATCCTTTGGAATTAATTGA
>JBJXDS010000339.1:0-5264 GCA_046154525.1 Bacteroidia bacterium | reverse complement strand
CTACAGCTGTTAACGAACTTTCCCAATTCCCGGGGATAGGTAAAAAGACGGCTTTACGAATGGTTATCCATTTAATGAAACAGAATGAAGAAGCAGTTGGGGCATTAGCCAAAGCGGTTATTAATTTAAAAACCAATTTGCAGTTTTGCAGCATTTGCCATAATGTGGCTGAAACCGATACTTGTGATATTTGCAAAAGTGTGAACCGCAATAAACGGGTGATTTGTGTAGTAAAAGATTTTCAGGATTGCATTTCTATCGAAAGCACCAATCAATATAACGGAACTTATCATGTTCTCAATGGATTGGTTTCCCCATTGGATGGTATAGGGCCAGAAGACATAAATATATCTACCTTATTGAGAAGGGCAACCGAAACCGAAACCGATGAAGTAATATTAGCCCTCAGTGCTACGATGGAAGGGGATACTACCGCTTTTTATATTTCTAAAAAATTAAAAGATAAAAATATTAAAATCACTCAAATTTCACGAGGAATTTCAATAGGTGGCGAGTTGGAATTTGCTGATGAAATAACTTTGGGAAGGTCATTGTTGGGGAGGGTTCAGGTAAGTTAAAATATTCCTCTCTCTCCTAAAATTAGCCTTAAATCCTTTTATTAATAAATTTCTACCTTTTATAAATTGAAGTACTGATCCAATTTATAAAGACTTTAAAATTGTCTGCATGAAAACACATGTCAAAACAATTTTAACCATTGGATTTTTAACCCTCTTTTTAGTTAACGCCTGCAAGGAAAAGGAAGAAGATAAAAAGCCTGAACCTGAAAACACAATTGCAACTATGTTTAAAGCCCATAGCTGGAGAATTAACGATGTACTTTTTCTGAAAAAAGGGAGTATGTTTCTTCATAATGGTGTACCTAAATGTTTGCTGGATGATAAATTGGATTTTCTTATTGGAGACCTATATGTAAAAGACCCTAAGATTGAATTATGTTCAGGTCAGATACAAAAAAAAGACACCCTTGGCTGGAAACTTATTAATAACAATAAACAATTGGAAATTAACAACAAGGGGACAATTGTTATTAACGATATTTTTAGGGTGAGTGCCGATAGTTTAATGACAAGCTTGGTTTCACCTAATGGGGATACATTGGTTTATTTATACCTCAAGTATTAGTAATTTTCAAACATTCAATTTGTAAAATAATCCTCCTCCAATATGGCATATTCATAATTGTCAACCCACTGGCCTCGTATCGGTAATATTTTTCGACATAGGCCTTCTTTTGTAAACCCGCATTTTTCTAAAACCCTAGCCGAAGCTATATTTTCAGTAGCACAACCAGCTTCAACCCTATGCAGTTTTAACTCGGTAAAGCAAAAGCTTAAAACCGAATTAACTACTTCGCTGGCATAGCCTTTGTTCCAAAATTGTGGGAGTATTTTATACCAGATCTCAGCCCTGCTATATTTATGTTCCCCTAAATTTATGCCAATCAAACCAACAAATTCCTTCTCTTTGTTTTCAATACACAAAACAAATTTTTTCCTTGGTTCATCTCTTTGAGAATCTATCCATGGAAGCATCAATTCCTTGGTTTGGTCTATGCTTCCGGGTATGCCCAGGGTATTGTATTTATCCGTTTCCGGAAGTGAATTCAGTTCCTGAACTTTTTCCAAATCGGATAATGATGCTTCTCTTAGTTTTAGTCGTTCTGTTTTAATTTCCATTTTAAAGCAATTGAAGAATCCTCCTTCTAATATCTCTAATATTAGTTGATTCTGCATCTGAGAGAAAAATAAACGCTATATCTTTATCTATCAAACGGTAAATGGCATCCACATTGCCGGGATGAAATCCCGTATGATAAACCAGTTTACCGGAAGGAGTATTTTTTAAAAACCATCCAAAACCATAAGCAACATCCTTTCCGGCATAAATAATTTGATTATTAAATTTTGCTTCAGTGAACGATTCCTTCTGAAAATCACAGGCCAACAATTCACAATTTTTGAGGGCTTTATCCCATTTGGCTAAATCCCTGGCACTTGTTACCACTGAACCATCTCCATAAAAATCGCCCAAATAAAAAACAAAATTATTTTTTGGCTGAAGGTGGGCATATTCAAATTTTCCATTCACATGCGTGTGACCAATTGCTAAATTTTTGTTTTTAATTCGCCTTATATCGGTTACCATATAGGCAAAAGTGTTTTTCATTTTTAAAGGCTTAAAAATATTTTTCTCCATAAAATCCTGGTAATTCAAGCCCGAAATATTTTCAATAATATTGGCCAAAAAATCATAACCAATATCACAATAATCAAATTTTGTCCCGGGTTCAAATTGCAAAGGGAGTTTGTTTTTAAACAAATAGTCAAGTACCTCTTTGTTCCCAAACGATTTGGTGGTATCCATTTTTGGGCGGATGTCATCCCAAAAATTTGGAAGTCCAGATGTGTGGGTTAATAAGTGCCTTACGGTAATGTTGGAGTAGGGAAACGATGGCATGTATTTGTTAACCAAACTATCATAATCCAAAAACCCTTTATCTTTTAAAATCATTATTCCATAGGCCGTAAACTGTTTTGAAATAGAAGCTACCTGAAAGGAGTTGTCTTTCGTCAATGGTTTTTTACTAATTGCATCGGCATAGCCATAACTTTTTTCAAAGATTATTTTGTCGTTTTTGGTTATTAAAACATTCCCGAAAAACGGCGACTTTGAATAAGTACTGTCAAGGATATGGCGGATGCTGTCAATGTTTTGGGCTTTTGAAATATTAGTTTCCCAAACGACAATCAGGTTTAAAAGTAGGATTATCTTTTTCATTTATTTTAAATCAAGTGTAAATACCCAATACTTTTTACCAAAACTTTCAAATTCTCTTTGTTTTACAAAACCTAAACTTTCATAAATATGCCTTGCAGCATTTTGGAATTCGGAGGTGTGCAAAGCAATGATTTTTTCGCCGGTTTCCTTTGCCTGGTCAATGCATATTTGGGTCAATTTCCGGCCAATTCCCTGTCCTTCAAAATTAGAATTAACCCCAACAAACCGAATGTATGCCCAATCGGTTTGAAATAATTTGTGTGGATTGCCATGCATCACCAGGAATGCCGTTCCGATAATTTCATTATTAAATTGACAAACAAAGCAAGTAGCTATTTCAAATAAATCCTTAAACGTATTATCATCATTAAAATTGGTTTCCCATTTTTCCCAATTCTCTTTGCTTAGGATATCTTTATATTGACCGTAGGCCATGAGGGTTAGTTCTTGAACGGCTTTCAGGTCTGTGATATTAGTTTTTCTATATGTGCATTCCATTTTTCTTTCTAAGTTCTGCATAAGTCTTTATATAAATCGGTGTTTCTAAATTATTTTTCTGTCCCTCACTCACCACATATCCGGTCAATGATTCTAATTCGTTTTTATGCTTCTTATTTTTAAAGTCGGAATGCATGGTAGATGTTGCTTCAAAAGGTAATGCCTTTAATTTGTTCAAAGTTTTTTCTGTTATGTCTTCCGAAATAACAATCTGTTTTGCTTTTGCTACCTGTTTCACTTCTTCAATTAATGCAGTCAGTGTTTCAAGTTTTTCATTGTCAGAAATAAGTTCACCTATACACGTATCAAAATAGGAAGTTGCCGAGGCAGTAGGTGAAATGAAAATGAATTTTTCCCAAAGGATTGTTGAAATATTTTTTGACAGGGTTGCTTCAATGTTTGCTTCTTTAAACAAACGTTCAAGCAAGAACAACCTCTCATTTACAAAGTTGTCAAGACCAAAATAAAGGGTTTGAATGTTGCCCTTATTTTCAATTACACCGGGTTGGTTCAATCGGGAAACTATATAAACACAACCGTCTAAAACGATGTTCTCAGGAAGAATATTTTTTATACGTTCCCTACTATCCACCCCATTTAGTAATGGCAAAATAATGGTGTCCGGATTTATGCAAGGTTGTAATTGATGAATCATTGCCTCAAGGTCATAGCTTTTTGTGGCAATAATAATAAAATCGGCAATACCCATTTCGGAGGGATTATCGGTAACTAAAGTTGGCCTGGTAATAAACTCACTATCCCCTTTTATTACTTTAAGCCCGTGGCTTTGAATTTCTTTAAGATGTGTGCCGCGGGCAAAAAAGTTGATTTCAACATTTTCTTTATCATAAAAATATTTTGCCAATAGTCCGCCGAAATAACCCCCTACTCCACCGATTCCAGCTATAATAATTTTTGTTTTTATATTGCTATTTTGCATGTTGGGTTAAATTTTACTTCAAAATTTACCGAATTGGCTATATAGCATATTTCATGGGCCTTGTGGTGCAATTCAATTGCTAAATCAATCATTGTGGCGTCGGCCACTATAACCTCAGGATTTAAAGTTACTTCCTTAAACCGGCCACCACCTTCCTCATTTTCAAGCATAATTCCGGTGGCATTATCTACATAATCTATCACTACAACTCCTTCCATTGCACATACATAAAGGTAAGAAAGCATGTGGCAGGAAGAAATGGCTGTGACCAATAGATCTTCAGGATTCAGTTTGGTTTTATCTCCAACAGCCGGGTTATCCGTAGTGAGATGCAATTCTGGTTTTCCTTTAATCGAAACGGTGTGGCTGCGGTCATAATCCCTTAAACCGCTTGTTCCGGTTCCTTTGTTACCATGCCATTGGGCTGTTAATTTATAATGATGTTCCCTGTTCAAATTGTTTTGAAAATTCAATATTTCAGTTTTCAAAGCAACTATTTCTTTTTCATTTGCCATTTTACTTTTATCAATTATAGCCGAAGAATGATAAAACTCAGATTTTGTCTTTAAAATTTTAGAAATATTTTCTGACCGAATTCCCCCTCCCGGCATTATAACAATTCGCTTATTGGCCAGTTTTACAAGGTTGGTTAATGCGTCTAATCCTTCTAAAGCTGTATTGGCTTGTCCGGAAGTTAGAATGGTTTTAAAGCCACAGGCTATCACTTTTTCTAAAGTAATATTACAATTTGAAACTTTATCGAAAGCCCTATGGAATGTACACGGAAGCGGTGAAGCCAACTCAAGCAATTCTAAATTTCTTTTTATATCAATTTCATTATTTTCATTTAAAATCCCGAAAACAAAGCCATCTACATTTAGGGATTTGAATACGGATATTTCTGTTTTCATTTGCTCGAATTCTTCATTTGAATAAATAAAATTTCCACCCCTTGGCCTAATCATAATGTAAAGTGGAATAGAAATTTTTTGCCTTGCCATTTTTACCATTTCCCAATCGGGTG